>JAJYOO010000154.1 GCA_021796155.1 Chloroflexota bacterium | reverse complement strand
AGCAAGATAATTCCTCAATGGTTTGAACGGCAGAGGTCAATGCATCTGGAGAAACCGTATTTGTATTTGCCGGTGCAGCGGTGCAAGCAGTGAAGACGAGAATGACCAAAATTGGAAAGAACGGTAGTGCGCGTTTCAACATAACTGCCTCCCTCGCTGGACATTTCTACTGTAGCCTTTCTGGGTATGTCTTGTCAAGTGCCATTTTTCCCCGCTGCCATTTGGAAAATCTACGATTTGATCAACGGTTTGAAACCTTCACCCAACGCTTCATACGCCTGGCCGATGACAATAAACGCCAGCGGATCAATTTCCTGGACAATTGTCTTTAATTGGATGACTTCGGAGCGCGTGATCACAGAATAAAGCACGGGACGATCTGCGCCGGTATACGCGCCTGTGCCTTGTAAAATGGTCACGCCGCGTTCCAATTCATCCAAGACGCGCTGGGAAACGAGGTCAGGCTTGGACGTGATGATGAGCGCGGTGCGGACGGTTCCCGAACCTTCGAGCGTCAACTCCGAGACAAGCCCGCTGACATAGAGCGTGATGATGGCATACAACGCCTGCTTCCAGCCGAAGACAAACCCCGCCGCGAGGATCACAGCCGAATCGACCATCAGATAACTTTGCGTCATTGATACGCCGCGATAATGATTGAGTATCCGTGCGAGGATATCGGAGCCGCCGCTTGTGCCGCGGGCGCGATAAACGAGACCATAGCCAACGCCGCTGACGACCGCGCCGTAAAGCGAGTTCAGGAAAATGTCATCGGTCAAGCCGTTGGCGGGAAAAAATTTCAGCCGCGGAATCAAATCAACGAAAAGGGAATACACTGCGACGGTGAAAGCGGTGCGAAGCGCGAAGCGCCGTCCGCCAAGAAAACGCCATCCCAAAACAAATAAGGGAATATTGCCAACCAACACGATCACACCAATCGGCCAGTTGGTGTAATGATTGACCAGTTGTGCAATGCCGGTTACGCCGCCACTGGCAAGGTCCGCTGGAACGAGAAACAGACGCAAGCCGATTGCCTGGATCACCGAACCAAGGAAGATCAGCAAATAGTCAAAAATCGTGGGCCAGAAGCGTTTTAGAGAATCCATTCACTTCCCGTCATGGCAGACCTGCGTGTCTGCCTGGGCGGACACATCGATCCGCCCCTACGATTCGTCCAACAAATTCACACCTGCCATTTTTTCGATCACACCAATGACTGCGGAATTATCTTGCTCGCCCAATCCCATATCAATCAATTGCTGGAAAAGTTTTGTATGTTCGGCTGCGGACGAAAGCGGCACGTTATATTCGCGCGCCGTATCCATCACGATCTTCAAATCTTTCAACTGCATGTATGCCTTGAATCCCGGGTTGCGATTGCCAACAAATAAACGCGGCGGTTTGACGTCCAATGTCCAACACTGAGCCGCACCGGCCTTAATCGCGTCCACAACTTTTTGCGGATCAACCCCGGCTTTGCGCGCAAAAATCAGCAGCTCGCCCATCGCGACCATCTGCGCCGCGACCATGATTTGATTCGCCGCTTTCGCAACTTGACCCGCCCCCGATTCGCCGACAAGCGTGATCGTTTTACCCATTGCTTGAAACACCGGCATGACTTTTTCAAATGCGGACGCGTCGCCACCGACCATGACCGTCAGTGTGCCGTTCTTCGCACCGATGTCTCCGCCGGAAACGGGCGCGTCCAGCGACAGCACACCTTTGGCTGAAAGCTTCTCTGCGATCATGCGCGACGATGCAGGCTTGATGGTTGAATTGTCAACGAAGACCAAACCCTTGTGTGCACCTTCGATGATTCCTTTTTCGCCCAATACAACTTTTTCAACATCTGGCGAATCGGGGAGATTGGTGAAAACCACATCTACTTGCGCGGCGACGACCGCTGGCGAACTAGAAGCTTTTGCGCCTTCCGCGACAAGTTCATCCGCAGCGGCGCGTGAGCGATTATGAACAACAAGCGGAAAACCCGCTTTGAGAATATTGCGGGCAATGGACTTGCCCATAAGTCCGAGGCCGATATATCCAACCTTGAGCATGGAAAAAACTCCTTCCGAAAAGTTGAGGAGATTATACCTGCCCCACCCGTCCTAAACGGACACCCTCCCCAAATCTTTTAGATTTGGGGAGGGATGGGAAGGGGTCTCGATAACAGAGGCCGGTTGAATTCCAGAGAGAAGCGATTACTTGATCTCGTACGTGATGTTGACCGTCACAGTCAAAGTCATCTGTCCCGATTGGATCGGCACGGATGCCGCAGCCATCGGAGCGGCGCCTCCCTTGCCAAAGGTTTCCATAACAGGCGACGGTATGTTGTTAGCAAAGCTCAGAGTCTGGATGGCGCCAAGCGTCACGCCCGCATCACTCGCAAGTTGCTGGGCTTGGGTCTGCGCGTCCTTGACGGCTTGAGTCCGCGCCTGCTTGAGATAAGACGATTTATCCTGCACATCGAACTGAATACTATTGACATTGTTCGCACCGACGTTCACCGCCGCATCCAACATATCACCGAGCTGATCCAGCTTGCGGACCGTCACATTCACCGTATTGTCCACCACATAAGTCGTTCCGGTTTTCTGATTAGTTTGCGGATCATACTGGTTGTTCGGATAAATGCTGAAGTTAGCCGTCTGAATATCCTTTGCATCCACGCCCGCGGCTTTGAGCGCATCAATCACTTGTTGTGTCTGCGTGTTATTCTCGGCGACGGCTTCCGCGGCAGTTGGCTTTTCAGTATGAACGCCAATGTTGATGTAAGCAATGTCGGGAGTCATTTGAATCATGCCAGTGCCCGTTACGACCAACGTTCGTTGAGGCGGAAGCGGATTCGCAACAATCGTCGCCGGGCCGCAAGCGCTGAGCACAATCGCCGTAAGCGCAATAATCGTCAAAATAAAAGTAGTCCGTTTCATTTGATTCTCCTTTGATGTTTTCATGTTCAGGACGTTCGACGATAAAGAAAGTTCCGCAAATGTCCCTTGTATTTTAGTTCATTTACCGCTACAATCTTGCACAAATGTTCTAACCGCAACGTCATTGCGAACGCCGCAAGGCGTGAAGCAATCTCCCCTACAAAGTGAAGATTGCTTCGGGGAAAAAACACCCTCGCAAAGACATATGGAACAATATGCCAATCGATTATCAGCAAATCCATCAAAAGATTCGCAACATCGGTAAGGATGCGCGTGATCGGCAGAACTTTATTGAAAAGCAGCGTGAGCGTGCCTGGAATCACTTACAGGAAAATGCGAAGGACTTGGATCGTCTGCGCAATAAAGCGGAACGCGTCGTGCATGAATTCGATCCGAATCTGCGTTGTGCCCTTCCAGTAAATAATGAATTGAATGCAAGATTTGTTGCCGACTCGAAGATTGATACCGCAACAGTCATTGCCGTGGATGGCTCTCAAATCGTGCCTGACCGCCATGAAGCAATCATATATGGATTAGTCAATGTCGGCGCGGTGGTGATGAAAGTCAATTCGGGTGAAGTGCCCGAAATCGAAACGCAGAGCGAGTTGCTTTTTTCGGATGATGAGATTCGCAACAAAGATGGTTCCGTCAAGGATGAAGGCGCGATTGCCTTGATCCGCGATGGAAAAGAGCGAACGAAACTCCTTGAACTTGCATCGAAGGTTCCTGCACCTGTATTGACCTTGACGGATGGACCGGTTGAATTGTGGGGTGCCAAAGATCCAGCCAACGCTCAAACTTATCAAGAATTTTTACAAAGATATTTGAACGATCTAAGGAAGCTAAGCGACCTCGGTGTTACTCTAGCAGGCTATGTTGGTAAGCCCGCTGCCGACTTGATGATTCGTTTGCTTGAAATTGCCATTGCAACTGATGAGGAGTTAAAGAAAATCAGAGAACGTCATCCCTTGCAGGGCGCAACTGACCGATGGATATTTGGAAAACTGCTTGAGCCTGGCGAACGTTCTTCTGTCTTTGGCCTGCAATCTAGTTCGCGGGCATATTATAAGGATTCGCTCGCCGTTCATTTTTTCTATTTGAATGTGGGCAGTCATGGTCATCCATCTGTTGATCGAGTTGAAATTCCGCAATGGGTTGCAGAAGATAATGATAAGTTGAATTTGCTTCATGCGATTTTGCTTCAGCAAAGTCAGTTGTTAGGCGCGCGACCTTATCCATATATCTTGCATCGCGCTCACGAGACGGCGAAGGTGTCACATGATGAAAAAGAACAGATCAACCTGATGCTGGCAATTGAGTTACGCGAGCATGGCGGAGAAGTGGATGATCCATCAAATAAGAGTGTGGCGAAAAGCCATTCGTCTCAGAAAACGAGGTACGGAAAATGACCCAATTCGAAATTGGACGATTACTGCGCGCAGGCACGACCGGCTTTATCGCGGGATGCAGAGTTAATCAGCTTGATGCGCCCGCGTTCGGAGCATTGGTGCGCGCTCCATTGAGCCAAGGCTATCAAGTTTATGGACTGATTCACGATATTCACATTGACGATGATGGTTTGGTACGCCAACTCGTCACCGCGGACAACGTCAGTGAGGAAGTGATGCGTGATAACCGCGAGCGGCGCATCGTGCCGGTTGAGATGTCTGTGCTGGCGGTAGGATACGAGCAGGATGGAAAAATCTATCATCTGCTTCCGCCGCGCCCGCCATTGAGTTTGGACGTGATCTATTTATGCGATGAAAAAGAACTCAAGCATTTTGTGACAGCAGGAAAATTCGGTTATTTCCGGCACATTCTGCGAGCAAATGATTTACCGATTGGAGAAATCCTCGCGGCACATTTGAAACAAGTACAAGAGAAAGTCAAAGATAAAGCGTGGATTGAAAATGCAACGCATGAATTGATTACTTTGTTGCGTGATGATTATCCAACGTTGATGTCTGTACTTGGTGCGCTCGGAGAAATCGTTTAACCACCAAGGACACCAAGTATCACAAAGGGAGTTCAAAAGATGGAAGAGCAAAAAACAATTGTTAAGAATTTCAAGCCTATTCCGCTTGAGGCGGAAGCAATTGGAAAGAAAATTCTTGACGCTGCATACACAATTCATACCACGCTTGGTCCAGGCTTGCTTGAATCAGTGTATGAAGCTTGCACTGCTTACGAAGCTAGAAATCGCGGACTCAAAGTAGAGACGCAAGTTGAGATACCGGTTTGCGATTGGACATGTGGGTGGAGAAAAGCGTAATCGTGGAATTCAAATCAGTTGAAACAATGATTCCACTTTATGAGGCACAGCTTTTGACTTATTTGAAAATCACAGGCTGTCGGTTGGGCTACTTGATCAACTTCAACGTCAAGCATCTTAAAGACGGCATCAAACGCATGGTGCTTTAGTTTTTTTAGCTCTTCCTTCGTGCTCCTTTGTGCCCTTCGTGGTGAGGAAAACATTATGACTGAAAACAACAATCAAATTGGCTACATCATCGGCGGGGGGCTGAAAGAATCGTTTCGGGCGCGGCTGACCGTCCCGGCGCAGGAAGTGCAGGAGGGCGCGTTCGTCGTCGTGGAGAATTCGGGATGGCGCTACTACGGCCTCGTCACCGACATTCAACTCGGCGCGACCGATCCGCGTTTTGCGGACGAACAAACCGAAGCGCGTCTGCCCGCATCCATTGCGAAGGCTTTGCACGGTCAAACGCTTTACACGAATCTCGAAATCCTGCCAGCGTTGATGCAGGACATCGGCCCCGATCCGATGTCGGCGGAGTATAAAAAATGGCGGCAGGAAAATCCCGAAGACCCGAAGCCGCTTCCAGTCAAGACCGTACCGCCGCATCATTCGTTCGTTGAAATGGCGCGGCCCGAACACATCGCGGGCATCTTCGGCGACCCATCCGAAAAATCCAACTTCATCATCGGATACACGCGCGAGCAGGGACATCCCGTTTGCATCGATCTCGAAAAATTCGTACAGCGTTCATCGGGAATCTTCGGCGCGACGGGGACAGGCAAATCGTTTTTGACGCGCGCTGTGTTGGCGGGATTGATCCACTACAACAAAGCCTCGGTGCTGGTGTTCGACATGCACAACGAATATGGATTCGACGACACCGCCTCGGACACGGGACTGCGCGTGATCGGATTGAAGAACAAGTTTGCGTCGAAGGTGCGCGTGGTTGGATTGGGCGCGGGCGCGACCATCCGCGGTTCGGCACCTGACTTCAATCTGGAGATCGCGGAAAGTGACATCTCCACATCTGACA
>JAJYOO010000153.1 GCA_021796155.1 Chloroflexota bacterium | reverse complement strand
GGTGATGTACAACATTCCTGCCGCAACAAACAGTCTTCCTGAAGCAGTACAAGCCGGTGGACAATTGTCGGATGGTAGTTTACAGGGAAAGAATTCGTATGGCAATCTGGGATACAACGGGCCATGTCCGCCATCCGGGACTCATCGCTATTTCTTCAAACTTTATGCGCTCGACGCGATGCTGAGTCTATCTTCCGGAGCCAGCAAACAGCAATTGCTCTCAGCCATGCAGGGACATATTCTCGCACAAGGCGAATTGATGGGAACGTTTAGCAAATAAAAAACATCCTTAGATTTCGCAGGCATCGTACTCGAAGAGTATTACATAGATTTTTAAATTCATCTGCGTAATCTGCGAATGAAATTTTGATCCCTTGTAAAACAATTCTAAAAGAAAGCAAAATACATGACTTACATCGGTGAAATCGCGGGGTTATTGACCTCATTGTTCTTTGCGATCAATGCAGTAGTTGTTACCAAAGCTGTTCAAAAAGTCGGCTCGGTCATCGGAAACCGGACGCGCGTCGCTTTTGCGCTGCTTTATCTCATCATTCTCAATACCATTTTATTTCGTCAGCCGCTCCCGATAAATGCGGAGTCTCAACGTTGGGCATGGCTGTCACTATCAGGAGTCATCGGACTTGCATTGGGCGACGCATTTTTATTTCAATCATATTACGACGTCGGTCCGCGGATCGGAACTCTTCTATTAAGTCTCTCCACCATCTTCGGCGCGTTGGAAGCATGGATTTTCTTTGGCGAATCCCTTCGCCTTGGACAAATCATCGGCATCGCACTGACATTGGCCGGGATCATCTGGGTCATTCTGGAACAAGGCAACGGGAATCCACAAGTGTCTCGCTCTACGGTCATGGGCGTGATATTTGGAATCCTCGGTGCAATTGGTCAAGCGACTGGGCTGGTCTTCTCCAAGCAAGGCATGTCGGGAGATTTCTCGCCGATCAGCGGAAATGTTATCCGAATGCTGGCAGCAGTCATTGCATTGTGGCTTGTGACTCTTTTACAAGGACAAGCTGGGAAAACCGTTCAGACGCTGCGAGAAAACCCTTCCGCTTTTAAATTGTTGATGCTCGCCGCGTTGATCGGGCCGGTAATTGGCGTTTCGCTGTCTCTTCTTGCAGTCCAAAATACTAAAGTTGGCGTTGCCAGTGTACTCACTTCGCTCTCGCCAATCTTTATCCTTCCGATCAGCCATTTCTTTTCCCATGAAAAGCTGGGATGGCAAGCCGTCATTGGCACATTGCTGGCAATGGTCGGCGTGACGATTCTGTTCCTCACATGATGTCTCTAACAAGAAGTCACACATTGTGACCGCGTTGCGATGAATGCTAAACAACTCGAGAATGCAGATGAAGCGTGGATAAAGTCCGAGGCGGGAAAAAGTTCAGAGAAACGAATCCAACACAAAGTCCAGAAAGAAGCGGGGATGGACAAAGAATCTGGCATATCGAAATTACCAACGAAATACGCCTGGTATATTTTTATAACAATCCATCGCACCTTTCTTAAACAAATCCTTTCCAAAACGTCAGGGAATTGAAAAGTGTAAAGTCCTCCTAAGGTTCAAATTTGAAAGGTGTAACTATAATCATCCCATCCTTTCTTTTCTTTATTCTTTTTTATTTTAAGGATGGAAGATGAACCGGAAGCCTGTTGAGTTTATTCGTGGCCTTGCAGTCTTTCTTGTTTTATGGGCCGCCGTCATCGCCGCAGTACGCTTGCGTTTATTATTTCCGTATTCTGTACTGGCCTGGTTGAGTCAAAGTCCCGATCCGCAGCAAGCCATGTATGCTTTCGCGGCAATGATCAGCAGCGGATTATTGATCCTGTTGCGTCTGGGAATCGAACTACCAAGCATCAAACCGTTGATGACATCAGACAAGGTGCGGATCTATTTGACCGGACTGCCGCTCTGGTTGATTGCAATTACATTTGCTCTTTCTGTAGGCGGATTATTGATTGTCTTCCCGGCCTGTCAGCCGCCGACATCTGTTTCATTCGAAATTGCAGGACAACCAAATCCGCTTCAGCCCGGCGAGACGTTGACCGCGCAACCCGGAGGCAGTCTAACGCTGACAGCGCTACCCATGCAAAAAGACACCATCATGTCTTGCAAGTGGCAATACAGCGGCGACGCGTTCCAAACGCTTGGTTCGACCAACGGCTGTGAAGTCGGCGTGGAATTGGCAGACGCGCCCGGCGACGGTTACATCAGCGTTCAGGCTTCACAGGATTTTTGCAGTCAGGGCGCGATTTTTTCCTTGCGCGTTTTGACGGGCAAATAATTATTAGATGGGGACGAACTATGAGACATTTATATTTTTCTTTCACGCTCACTTTTTTATTCGCAGTTGGTTTGGCGGCTTGCAGTGGTGTCCCAACCGCGGCGAATGAAGTCAAGATTCTCCCGGAAGATTGCAGCGTTCAACCAGGCGGACAAGTCGCGTTGACGCTGGATGGCGTGGTCCCACCGAACTCAGTGATCAATTGGGAGACTTCGGATGGGAGCCTCGTCACAACTTCTCCGGGGCTGAATGCGGAATTCACCGCGCCGGTCACGCCCGGAAAAATAACGATTACCGTTTCCATTATTTCTTCCACGCCCGCTGCGCCAACGCCAGTGACGCGTCAATGCAACGTGGGAGCGAATGGCTCGAATGCCAATCCAGGTCCGATTGAGGTTCCCGTATCCGTTGCATCATCGCCGACGACTTCAGGCATTCCGCAGATAGCCATCAGTGAAGTGATGTCCAATCCGTGCGGTGGCGTACCCGTCCGGCATTGGAATGAATATGTCGAGCTATACAATTACGGCGACCAGCCCGTTGATGTTAACGGTTGGTGGCTTGTTGCGCCTCCGCCCAACAACACCAGCGGCACCCCCGATGAACTGGTGGCATGGTCAACGCGCCGGCCCAACGACCGGATCCAAAACAATGTGGTCACGAATACGACCGTCATACCAGCCAAACGCTTTGCTGTGATACTTTCTCCATCTTATACCTTGGGCGGGATTGATGACCACATGCCATATCACTTTGCGCCGAACACCATCATCCTGACATCGGAGAACGGCGATAATCTCGGCGACGCGGCTTATAACATCGTTGGCAATGGCCCCGGACGCGGACCAGTCGTTTTATACATTGGAACAGAGACGGTCATCCACACTGTTGTTTCAACATACGGCACACCGAAACTCAGTCCGTATGTCAACGAGATCGCGACCGATCCCGATAACCTGCCGCTGGATTTACACGCCTGTTCATCTGCCGAGCGAGTTGACCCGCGCGGGCCGGATACATTAAGTAATTGGCGCGAAGTTCCGGGCGGATCACCCGGCGACGCGCCTTATCACTAAAACAAACCACGGGACGGATCAACAATCCGTCCCGTTTCTTTCAGGCAGTATAATCGGCATTATGAGCGTCCTGAAAAATAAACGCGTTTTGCTTGGCGTGACAGGTTCCATTGCGGCGTTCAAAGCCGCCGACCTGGCATCCAAGTTGACGCAAATGGACGCGCAAGTGGACGCCATCCTCACACCAGCCGCAGAAAAATTTATCACGCCGCTCACATTTCAATCTGTTACCGGGCGCCGCGCTTTTACCGAGTCTGATCTTTGGGGTGGCGAAGCACATGTGCTTCACGTTGGTCTTGGCAAAAGCGCTGATATTCTTGTCATTGCTCCGTGCACTGCGAATACAATTGCAAAACTAGCACACGGCGAGACGGATAATTTATTGGCCATTACCGCGCTTGCCGCATCATGTCCGTTGTTGATTGCTCCGGCAATGGATGGCGGCATGTTCGATCATCCGGCCACGCAGGAAAATCTTGAAAAGCTAAAAGAACGCGATGCATTTATCGCGGGACCAGCCGAAGGGCATCTCGCATCTGGATTGGCTGGTAAAGGGCGATTAATCGAGCCGACCGAATTGATCGGCCACATTCGCTTCGTCCTCGGACGAAAAGGCCGGCTCGCCGATAAAAAAGTTGTCATCTCCGCTGGTGGGACTCAGGAACCTCTCGACCCCGTCCGTGTTCTGACCAACAAATCTTCCGGCAAACAAGGTTACGCGTTGGCGCAGGCCGCTCTCGATGCAGGCGCAAATGTTACATTGATCACCACCCCAACTTCGCTGACTCCGCCAGTTGGCGCGTGCGTCGTCAATGTTCAAACTGCGAAACAAATGTTGGACGCGGTAATAAAAGAATCCGCAGGTGCCGATGCGCTCATCATGGCCGCCGCGGTCGCAGACTTCAGGCCGAAGCAAGCCGCGGAAAATAAAATGAAGAAGCGGGATGGCATTCCGCAGATCGAGCTTGAAGCGACAGAAGATATTTTGGAAGCGGTAGCCGATATAAGGTCAGGGACGAAGCGCCCGCGCGTCATGGTCGGTTTCGCGGCTGAGTCGCGCGATCTGCTAGAGAATGCGGGCGAAAAGCTAAAGTCGAAGAACCTGGATTTTATTGCAGCCAATGATATTTCTTCCAAAGATGCAGGTTTTAGCGTGGAAACAAATCGAGTCACATTGCTATATACAAATGGGGGGCAGGAATCTTTGCCGTTGATGAGTAAGGCGGAGGTGGCCGATGCCATCATCGAACGCGTCGCGGCGCTACTGGAGTAATCATGCGCATTTTGGTCATATCGGACATTCACGCCAACTACACTGCACTGGAGGCCGTCTTGAACGACGCAGGTTCGACGGATGAAACCTGGTGTCTCGGCGATATGGTCGGTTATGGGCCGGACCCCAACGCGGTCGTGGAACAGGTGCGAGAATTGCCGCATCTCACTTGTGTCTTGGGCAATCATGATGTGGCGGTGATAGGGAAGATGGCGCTTGAAGCTTTCAATGGTGACGCGCGCCGTTCCTTGATCTGGACCGAAAAGGTTCTCACAGCCGACAATATGAACTTCCTGAAATCCATGCCGCAGAACACAAAAGTCCGCGGTCATGCGACGCTCGCACATGGCAGTCCGCGCGATCCAATTTGGGAATATGTCCTGAATACGCTTTCGGCGCGTCTCAACTTCGATCACTTCGATACACCATTTTGTTTTGTGGGACATTCGCACATCCAAAGCATGTTTCAGTTGAACGAGAAGAATGACCGCGTGACGATGGAAGTCGCTCGTGAACGCGAAGCGACTCCGCTCACGCCGCGCGTGATCTTGAATCCCGGTTCGGTCGGCCAGCCGCGCGACCGCGATCCGCGCGCGGCATATGCCATTTACGACAGCAAAGCCGACACATGGGAAGCCCGCCGCGTGGAATATAACTTTGCAGAAGTCCAGCAACGCATCCGCGAATCAAATTTGCCGGAGAAACACGCGGTGAGATTAGCAGAAGGTTGGTAATTCAGTAAGCAGTATCCAGTTAGCGGTAATCAGTTGGAAGAGGGCCGGAACTTTTAGAGTTGCGTTTCGTCATTAAGGCAAATCAATTACCTTACGTTCTTGTTGAAGGAGGACGAAATGAAACGCCTGTTGTTCTTCGTTGTAATAATTGCTTCCTTGTTTATGACTGCTTGTGGAGTAAAGGCCACACCACAGGCACAAGTCAGCCGTTCGTATGGAGTCCCTGAATTGGGTATGGGCGGAGGCGCACCTTCATTGCCGGAAGCGCCTGCCGCACCTGCACCGCTTGCCAATGACGCGGCGAAAAGTGCCGTTCAAAACTCTGCTGGTACAACGACCAGCAACACAACTCCATCCAGCGATCGCCTTGTCATCCAAACCGCCGAGTTGACCATCGTGGTCAAAGATGTGAATGCGCGCTCGACCGCGATTCAAGACATGGCAAAACAAATGGGCGGATTTGTCGTATCGGCAAACAATTATCAAATGTATGCCAGCGATGGGACGCAGGTTCCGCAGGCAGATGTCGTTGTGCGCGTTCCTCAGGAACAACTCGATGCCGCGTTGGCTCAAATTAAGCAGGGCACGGTTGACGTCAAGAGTGAGACGCGTTCCGGCCAGGATGTCACCGATCAATATGTTGACCTTCAATCAAGACTCACTGCAAAACAGGCCGCAGCAGATCAACTGACGAAGATCATGCAGAACGCCACACGGACTCAGGATGTGCTCGATGTTTATCAACAGTTGCAGCAAGTTGATAGTGATATCGAGGTGCTGAAAGGCCAGATCAAATATTACGAGCAGTCTGCTTCGCTCTCCGCGATCACTGTTCATATCGTGGCCGAAGAAACAGTTCAGCCTC
>JAJYOO010000152.1 GCA_021796155.1 Chloroflexota bacterium | reverse complement strand
ATCCAAACGCGACGTGAGCGGCAAGCAGGTCAATGCTTTGCGCCGCGCTGGAAAGTTACCAGCGGTGATCTATGGTCGTCACACCGAGCCGCTCAACATTTCATTAGATGCGCACAACGCGAATTTGGCGTTGAGCAAAGTCGGTTCGTCAACGTTGGTGACGATTGACCTGGATGGAAAAGAATATCCGACTCTGGTTCGCGAACGCCAGCGCAATTACATCAAAGGGAATCTGATCCACGTTGATTTCCTGGCTGTCTCACTGACTGAGAAACTGCACGCGGAAGTCCGCATCGAACTGACCGGCGTTTCGCTCGCGGTCAAAGATCAGAACGCAGTGCTGGTCACCGGCTTGCATTCACTTTCTGTGGAGTGCTTGCCTGCTGATCTGCCCGAGAAGATCGTCGTGGACATTGCTCCGCTGTTGAAGCCCGGCGATGGCATCCATGTGCGCGACCTGGTGATTGACGAAAAATTGCGGGTGATGGATGATCCCGATGAAATGGTCGTGGTCGCGACCTTCGCCAAGATCGAGGAAGAAGCCCCGGTTGCTGCGGCTGAAGGCGCAGTGCCTGTTGAAGGTGAAGCCGCTGAACCCGAACTCTCCGTGGAACGCGGTAAGAAGGAAGAAGAAGTTCCCGAAGAAGGCGAAAAGAAGAAATAAGTTTCGATGTGAAAGCGAACTCCCCGTCATCTGGCGGGGAGTTTTTATTTTGTTGCCGAGTGATGGCATTGTATGTCGCGAAAACTTGGTAATCAAACCTATTTATGCAATACTTTTTTTATCATTCCGACTAATAGAGAAAGGTTGGATTTTTTTCGTTCCGTGCTAGCCAAGAATCAGCTTTCTCTTGGGCGCGTCGTTTTTGCCAATGAGCTATTGATGCACCAAATACTGCAATGGCCGCAAGCATTGCTCCTAGCATTAAGCCTCCATACAAATCAGCCCTCACCAAACCCGCTAGCATCCCGCTTGCGAACAAGCAAAAGACATAAAACCAAGTTGACAATTTCTTAGGTCGAAGCCTTTGAACATGCCAACAACACCTGTTGTTATAAGTACAACAATTATTATTGCCGTCGTAGCATCCATAAGTTATCTCCTCTGAAAAAACGTTATCGTAATATATAACCACCGCTTAGAATAATTTCAACTCTATTGAATTTTATTTGAGATTGCCACGCCGCCTCGGTTTCGATACGCGACGCAAAGCGTCGCTACCCAACCAGCGGCAGTTCGCAATGACATTCTATAAACTCAATACTTTCAAGAAATCCACGGTCATGCGCGCAGTCGCACCCCAGAGCAATTCGCCATCGTATGGATGATAAGCGATCAGCGAACGGCTGCGACCAAGCATCGTGAATTCCCAGCGGTTGCGTTTGTCGGCCAGCCAGTTGAGCGGAATCGTGAACACGCGCTCGACTTCGTTTTGCCCTACGCGCAGAACCGTCGGCCATTTGACGATTCCCACCACCGGCGTGATGCGAAAACTGGTAACGGTGATTATGTTGACCAATCGTCCCAGCACGCGGACATCGCGCGGGTCAATCCCGACTTCCTCATTCGCTTCTCGTAAGGCGGTCTCTTCGGGAGTCGTTTCGCCCTCGTCACATCCACCGCCAGGAAAGGATACCTGTCCCTTGTGGCTCTCCACGTGTTCTGTTCGACGCGTGAAAAGCAAATGCCATTCATCATCCTGCCAGATTAACGGCACAAGCACCGCCGCGCATTTCAGACGCGTGTCCTTCGTGAGATCAATTTCAGCGTAGCCGTCTGATGACGGACTGGCAGCCTCGATAGCCTCACGTAATTTTTGAGCAATGTAATCTTCGGTTAGATTCATTTTCTAACCACGAAGTTCACAAAGGAGCACAAAGGAAAAAAACTTCGTGTTTAATTTTCCCCTCGCACCGGGCTTCCGCAATATTCACATTCGGCGGTGATATTGTCAATCCAATCCACATCATCCGGATGAATCGGCGCGCCGCAACCGGGACAATGTGTCGGCAGAACCGGATGCTTCTCTGTCTCTTCAGCGGGCATGTTGTTCAGATTGAGTCCGGGTTCAAGCTCCATGACGTATTTGGTAATTTGCTGAGCTTCTTTTGTCAGCCCGCGTTGGTTTAATTCATTGACGATTTGATACGCGGCACGCGCCAATTTTCTTGGACGACCGCGCACGGCCAATAAACCGAGTCCGCGTTCGAGAAGGTCCACGCCCATTGCAGTTTGCCCGGCAAAGACGCGGGCGCGTCCGGCCTGGATATAAAGTAACGGTGCGCGTTTCCCAGCGCGGCCTTCCGCCGCGCGCGCCAGTTGTTCAAATGAATTTGCAGCTCCGGCATAATCACCGGCTGCCATCAATTCGTTGGCGCGCTGCAAAACGAGAATCATATCGGGCGGCGCATAACTCCGACGCAATTCGCGGCGAAACATTCTACGCATAATAAAGTGCCTCCTTCAAATCAGGAATTCGTTAATGGCCGAATACATCGGCGGAGTCAATTTCTTTTTCCAGTTCTTTACCGCGTTCATCTTCGCTCGGCTCGATACGTCGTCCGAAAATCAAAAAGCCGGTGTGTGCCACCATGCGGTCAGTGGGGCGCAGGCGATTTGGCTCGGCTTTGTAATAACGCACCAGAATTTCGCAGACTTCGATAAATGCAAAACGTTCGCGTCGCAATGCGACCAATAGTTGTTCGACTTGATTGACAGTTGGCAAAAGACTGCAAAGGAATCCACCCGGCTTTAACGCAGCCCGGACTTGCGGAATGTAATCATACGGATTTGGCAAATCGAGGAAGAACGCGTCGCCGTCAGTTTCGTCAAAGCCCGATTGGATGTCGCGCAGCTTGAAGTCCACGTGCGAGGCGAGACCGACGCGCTCAAGATTCTTCTTCGCCAGATTCTGCATGTCGGGCCGGATTTCATATGAGACGACGCGTCCCTCCGCGCCGACGGCGTACGCCATGGCGATCGTCATGGACCCGGAACCGGTCCCCGCTTCGATGATTTTTTTGCCCGGTCCGATTCCCATCGTCACTAAAATAAAGCCGATGTCTTTCGGGTAAAGGATTTGCGTGGAACGCGGCAGATCTGTTAACAAATCTGCGAGCGACGGTTGCAATAAAAAGAACGGTGCGCCCAAATGACTGAAGACCTGCGTGCCCCAGGCTTTGCCGATCAAGTCGTCGTGTTGGATGACGCCGCGATGTGTTTCAAATTTTGTCCCGGCTTTGAGCGTAATAATGAAATGTTTGTGCCGCAATCCGACAAGTTCGACAAGGTCGCCGTCGCGCGCGGTATTGGAAATCCCGCCAATGGCAGGGGATGTTGTGTTGTTGAAAGTCATGAAGGTATTTTACCGCTGACTGACTTCAACTTTGCTCATTGAGTGTTGGCGGTGGCATAATCGTTGTTGGTTTCGCCTCGGTGCGAAATCTCCAATTGACCATTCCCAATGCCAGTGGAATGGCGAGGCACAAAATGATCAAAACAAAAACGCCGGCGAATACCATCACTGTTCCAAGCGCATCGGGGGAATTCGTCCCGGCAATGACGCGCACACCGCCCGCGACGATCATCACCACACACGCGTTCCATAAACTGTGCATGAACATCGCCAGTGCGTACGCGCCGATCACAAATCGAAAATGTTTGTTGGCGCGAAACGTCGCGATGCCCCAGCCGGTGATACTGGCAGTCATGACGTGCATCATCGTGCTTCCGCCGCGTACCAAAAGTGTCGAAGCCCAGCCGGTATCGGGCGCGGCAGATGCGAGCAGACTTTCCAACAAGCCGAAGCCAGCGCCGCTTAACGCACCGACCACAAATCCCTGCACGGGCGAATTGAGATGGTCGAAGATCAGCCACGGCGTGATGGATTTGCATGTCTCTTCGATCAATGGCGTCAGCACAGAGAAGAAAAACAGTCCGATCAGAATCAACCATGGGCTTGTCAACCAGGGACTCGCCACGTTTAGTATTTCATCAAGGTTGCCAGTATTTGAAAGTTGATCTGCAATGTATCGAAAGCTGGATAGCAACTGTGGATTCAATCCGAGATAAACTCCCACGCCGATCAATCCAACGATCAAGATAGCCATTTCGATGACCACAGCAATGGATGTTCCAACGGCCATGCCGGTTCCCAGCGCGCCCCAAAAACGTTCGCGCGAACCCGCGTCGAGGCCGCCGGTTGCGAGCCGCACCAAAAGATAAACAGGCAGCGCGATTGCCAATAAATAAAATGGAGGCGCAACCCATCCCAGAAATCCAATATCGAAGAGTCCCTGCGCAAGAAATGAAGCGCCAATCCAGACCGCAAGGATCAAAACGGCTTCCCAGATTTTCAGCGGCCGCGGCGATCCGGGTTTGATTTCTTTGCCGCGCAATTTTTGAATCCCGAAATAAATGGCGGGCAATAAGGCAGCGCCCGCAAAGATCAACGCGCTTGCCAGCACGAGCGTTTCGACAAAGGATGAGTTGTCCAGCGAAAGCGTGTGAAAGACGGTTTGGATGCTATCAATGAAAATCATCAAAATTGCCAGACCAATCGAGAGCAGGGCAACACATATCCCGCCGAATACGAGCAGTATGCTACGCCAATCATGGCCGCGGCTTTGCATTATTTCACCTCGATGGTCACGCTGATGATTTGATCGCCGGGCGCGGCCCCCGGATTCTGCGACGCGTCGCGCGGCGTCAGGCTTTCGACAACGTTCATGCCCTGAAGCACCTGTCCAAAGATTGTGTACCGGCCATTCAAACTGGGCTGCGGCGCGTATGTGATGAAGAATTGACTGCCGTTTGTATTCGGCCCGGAATTTGCCATGCCGACCACGCCGGGTTTATCGAATTGCAATCCGTTATCGGTCTCATCGTTGAAAACATATCCTGGCCCGCCGTTGCCGGTTCCGCTCGGGTCGCCAGCTTGCGCGACAAAACCGGGAATGACTCGATGAAATGTCACGCCGTTATACCATCCGTTTTGAGCGAGAAAGACGAACGAGTTCACAGCCAGCGGCGCTTTATCAGGAAATAGTTGAATCAGGATATCGCCTTTGTCTGTGTGGATCGTTGCGATGTATTGCTTCGACGGATCAATGTTGAATGCCGGGCAGGATTTGAATTGCTTTGCGCCGAGTGCAATCAGGCTGATGGTCGAATCAAGTGTATTGAAATCGAGTGCGAACAACGGCTGCGGTTTGCCATTCAACAGGACTAATGGGACAGCTTGCAAGCCTGAGGTGTTTGCCGCGTCGAACATGGACTTGGCTTTGCTCGCCGTTTCGGGACTGTTCAACGCCGCTGAAAACTTGGCCTCGTCAAGACCGATGCCCACGGCTTGTTTGTCCAACCACGATTCAAAATCCGTCTCGGAAAGATTCGCCCATTCGCTGTTCTTCTGAAACAGCACATCGTATATTTCCCAAAAATGTCCCTGTTCGTCTGCGGCGAGCGCCGCGTCCACGGCCATTTGTGATTTATCCAACGCTGCGATTGGAACGGGACGAAACACGAACTGCAAATCCTTCGGATGTTTGTAAACGAGGTTGCTTGCCACTGCTGCCATCGAAAGACAGATCGGCGTTTGGAAATCGCAGTACTCGATCATTTTTACTGGCGCATCAGATGGACCGCGCGTGAAGTCCGCGGATGTGACAGCAGGAAATGTTGATAAACTGGCCTCTGGCGTTGGGATTGTGTTGATTGCGGTGCATCCAGCGCCGGTCGAAGTTGCGGTAGCAAGAATAGGCGTTGGCGTTGGAGATGAAATCGCGTTGATTGTCGGCGTCGCGGCGGCTTGTTGTGGAGAACATGAAGCCAAAAGCAGTAATGCCGAAAAGGAAAGAAGTAAGAAGAAAGAAGTTTTTAAATGCATGACGAATTTTCTTTCTGTGAAAAGGCGCGAATATTGTTTATCTTCATGTCACCCTGAGCCTTCGCCCTGAGCGAAGCGTCGTGAAGTCGAAGAGGAAGCGAAGGGTCTCAAATTAACATTCAACGGTTTGTTTTTCGAGATTCTTCGCTTCGCTCAGAATGACATTTATAGAGTCGGAAGAATCTTCTCTATTGTCCCACTGCTTTCTTCAATTCGTCAAATGAAGTCATCCACGCGATGCGGTTGATGAAATCGGCCAGCGACTTACTTTGAGCGCGCAGTGCCCGTACCGCCGGCCCGACCGGGTCCGCGCCCGCCGCACCCCCGGGAACATCGGCATACGCGCCATAAAATGCAAAATAAGCCTGGTTGAGTTTGCGGATGTAATAACCGTTCTGCACGAAGATTTGACGAATTGAAGAAAG
>JAJYOO010000151.1 GCA_021796155.1 Chloroflexota bacterium | reverse complement strand
CTTTGTCCTTTGTAGAAGGACAAAGCGGACTCGTTCTGCTCGTGATCGATGCGGCGCGTCTTTCCTCCGACTTGAAGTGGGAGCCACCATTTGACGGTGCGCCTCCGGCGGGAGTTGATTCCGCTGAACTGTTCCCGCATATTTATGGCCCGATCAACCTCGATGCCGTCATCCGTGTCGTGGACTTCGAGCCGTCCGCGGATGGAAAGTTTATCCTCCCCGCGCTGACATGAATTCGCAGATCTCGATTCGCCCGGCGCGGCCAGATGACGCGACAGTTGCCGCGTCATTGATCCGCTTAACGATGGGCGCATCGGCTAATTTGTTTTCCGATATCGAATCGGGATGGACTTCCGAAAAACTTCTTGCGACTTTGTTTACTTACAAAGGCGGACGATTTAGCTATCAGGTTGGGACAATCCTTGCGGCAGATGATGCCGCTGTCGGGTTGTTGGTTTCGTATCCCGCTTCAAAGATGACAATGCTGGATTTGATCACAGGCCGTAATTTACTTTCCATTCTTGACTTTCGTGCCATGATTCGTTTTACAAAAAGAATGTCGCTCATGCTGAACATCCATGAAGCGGAACGCGGCGAGTATTACATCAGCAATGTTGGCGTGCTGTCTGATTTTCAGAGAAAGGGTTATGGTGCGCGTCTTTTGACGTTTGCAGAAGAACAAGCTCGAAAATCTAGTTTAAAGAAATGTTCGCTTATCGTGGATCAACATAATGATGGCGCGATCCGGCTTTATCAACAGTTTGGTTATAAGATTATCTTTAGCGGCAAACTCGACGGCGAAAGCGGTTACCATCGCATGGTCAAGGAATTAACGTGAGTTCCATTCTTGCATTTCTTTCTTGGTACATCATCATTACATTGCTGGGATTATTGACCTTTCCATTGGTCTATCTTCTCTTTCCCGCATTATCCGACCGCGGTTATAGCCTTTCACGCGTGGCCGGTTTGTTGATTTGGAGCTACATCTTCTGGCTGTTCACTTCGCTTGGCTTGACGCGCAATACTGTCGGCGGCATCCTTTTTGCCCTTTTGATCGTTGCTGGCTTAAGTCTTTCTTCTTTCTTCTTCCAAAACTCGAAATTCAAGAATCAAAAATCTGAAATCATCAACTGGCTGAAATCCAATTTGCGATTGGTTGTCACAGTTGAAGTCTTATTTCTAATTGCATTTGCATTTCTTGCTTTTCTTCGCGCCGGCAATCCCGAACTGGACGGTACAGAACGCCCGATGGAGTTGATGTTCATCAATGCCATCCTGCGTTCGCCGACATTTCCTCCGCATGACTCATGGCTCTCCGGCTACGCCATTTCCTATTATTACTTTGGCTACGTGATGACGGCCATGCTTGCCAAGCTGACTGGTCTCATCGGCAGCGTGGCGCACAATTTGATGACTGCATTGATCTTCGGTCTGGCTGCGATTGGTGCGTATGGAATTCTTTACAACCTGTTGGCTTTGCTTGCTGACCGTAGACCACAGACCGTTGACCGTCCACCGTCTTCCGTCTACGGTCTCTCTTTTCTTGGTCCTCTTTTTCTCTTGCTCGTCAGCAACCTCGGCGGCTTTCTCGAAGTCCTGCACACACGCGGCATCTTTTGGAATTCCAATTCATCCAACTTTTGGACGTGGCTCGGAATTCAGGAACTGAATCAGCCCCCGGCGCAACCGTATCAATGGATTCCGGATCGTTATTTGTGGTGGTGGCGCTCTTCGCGCGTGATTTCTGATCTCACTCTTTCGGGTAAATTCATGGATACATCACCCATCGATGAATTCCCGTTCTTTTCTTTTTTGCTCGGCGACCTTCATCCGCATGTACTGGCAATTCCATTTAATTTGCTGGCCGTTGCCATTGCATTGAATGTTTTCCTCGGCGGCTGGCGCGGCGAGATTGACTTATTCGGCTACCGACTGCATATCAGCAAGATCGGATTCTTCGCTGCCGCCTTGACGTTAGGCGGACTCGCGTTTCTAAATACATGGGACATTCTCATCGGCGCGGCGCTGATTGTGGGCGCGTATATTCTCTTCCGCGTACGTGAAGACGGTTGGTCGTGGTCACGCCTCGAAGATGTGTTTATCCTCGGAATTCCTCTTGGCTTATCAGCCTTCATACTTTATCTGCCGTTCTATTTTGGATTTTCATCACAGGCGGGCGGCATTCTGCCGAATCTCATCAACCCGACGCGCGGCGCTCAATTGTGGGTGATGTTTGCTCCGTTCTTCATCCCGATATTGGCATATTTCGTCTATCTGATTTTCAAACAGAAACAAGCTGGCAATTGGACTTTGGCGCTCGTGTTGGTGATTGGATTTGTTATTCTGCTTTGGGCTCTCTCATGGACAATGGGCTGGTTCGCTTTTCTGACAAATCCGGACTTTGCTCAAAACTATCTTGCCTCGCAGGGAGTAGCTAATGTCACTGCATTCTTCAACGCGGCGATGTCGCGTCGATTCATTTCCATCGGCGGATTATTGACGCTGGTAATCATTCTTATTTCGGCGGTCGCGTTCTTGACCGCAAACAATAGGCCACGGATCGCCGAGGAACAACCTCCGACTATTTCTGAACCGCTTTCTGCTTTCCACTTTCCACCTGCAACATTTGTCTTTTTGCTTATTGCGCTGGCTTCAATCCTCGTCATCGCCCCCGAATTCGTTTACCTTCGTGACCAATTTGGCACGCGCATGAATACCATCTTCAAGTTTTATTATCAGGCTTGGTTGTTATGGAGCATCGCGGCCGCGTTCGGGACAGCGGTCCTTTTACAAAACTTGCGCGGCGCATGGGATTGGGTTTTCCGCGTTGGTCTCGTTGTTTTATTATTCGTGTCCTTGACTTATCCCGCGCTGGCCATTCCAAATAAGACAAATAATTTCAATCCGCCACTTGGCTGGACGCTTAACGATTTCGCCCGTATACAGCAGTCCAACCCAGATGAAGCCGCGGGAATCGAATGGCTGCGATCTGCTCCGTATGGCGTGGTGGCTGAAGCCGTCGGCGGAGGCTACACAAGCTATGGACGCATTTCCACGTATACCGGCCTGCCCACCGTGCTGGATTGGTATGACCATGAATCTCAATGGCGCGGTACGAGCGCACCACAGGGCACGCGTGAAGCGGACATAAAATTACTCTACAGCACATCCAACTGGCAAACGGCTCTCGAGATTTTGAAACGATATAATATTCGTTATGTGTATATCGGTAATCTCGAACGCTCGACGTATCCGGTTCAGGAAGAAAAATTCCGAAGCAATCTTATTCAGGTTTTTAAACAGGGAGCCGTGACGATCTATGAAGTTCCATAATGCATTGCTTCGCCGCCGTCTCGTTGGGAAATTCTGCGCCGGGGACGGCGCTTGAGCAAAACACTACATCAAGTAAAATATAAACAATGAAATCATTCCGTCGCGAACCCATTTTGTATTCATTGGCTTTTATCCTTGCGCTGGCTGTCCGCTTGATTAAACTCGGCGCGCTGCCCCTGACCGATGCCGAAGCGCGCTGGGCGTTGCAAGCACTTGGCATCGCGCAAGGGACACATCCCGCGCTTGGCTCTCAGCCCGCGTACGTTCTTTTGACTTCGATTTTATTTTTTGCCTACGGCGGCGGGACAAATTTTCTCGCGCGATTGATTCCCGCGTTGACTGGAAGCACACTGGTTCTCGTTCCATACTTATTTCGGGAACGCCTCAAACCCCGGCCGAGCTTGATCCTCGCCTTTTTCCTCGCACTCGACCCTGGCCTGGTTGCGCTATCGCGCCAGGCCGGGAGTCCGATTCTCGCGCTGACGTTTGTTTTCCTCGCGTGGGGATTTTGGGATCACAGACATTCGCGTTGGGCCGGAGTCTTTGCTGGCTTGGCATTGCTTTCCGGTTCATCGTTGTGGGAAGGTTTGCTTGGTTTGGGGTTGACGTGGCTGATCCGTCAGGGCATGGAACACGGCCTGAAAACGGAGTCCGTTGAACATCCCGCGCGAAGCGAATGGTTGAACGCGTTATGGTTCGGCCTCGGCACGATCATCGTCGTCGGTACATTATTTTTCATAGCTCCGAACGGTTTGAGCGCGTGGCTGTCGTCATTGCCTGAATATCTGCGCGGCTGGGTCCAACCGTCCGGCGTATCTTCGGGGACGATGTTGTTCTCATTGATCGCGTATCAGCCGCTGGCCGTGATTTTGGGATTGGTCGCATTGGTGCGCGGCTGGCTTTATCGAAGCCTGCGCGCGGTGCGTTTGAGTTTATGGATGCTGGTGGCTCTGCTGGTTGTGTTGTTCTATCCCGCGCGTCAAGTCAGCGATCTGGCATGGATGTTGATTCCGTTATGGTCACTGGCCGCGTTGGAGTTGGCGCGCAATTTGCAGATTTATCCAGAGGAACGCCGCGAAGTTTTGGGCGTGGTTGCGTTGTGCGTGCTGATCCTTGTTTTCATGTGGCTTGATTTTATTTCCCTGCTCCAGACCATTGGCGCGGACCAGACTGCGTTGCGTTCATGGCTTTTATTTGGCTCATTCTTCCTGTTGGTTGTGAGCGTTTTGCTGGTGGCTGTTGGATGGTCTATCAGTTCGGCAAAACTTGGTGCGGTGTGGGGATTGGTCGCGGCGCTGAGTATTTATTCACTCGGCGCGATGACTGGCGCAGCGGGATTGCGCGCTTCTCCCACAACCGAATTGTGGAGTCCGGGAAGCACAGTGCCAACGGCAAACTTGCTTTTGACGACGGTTGACCAGATGTCGGATTGGAGCAACAAGAACATCAATTCGCAATCGGTGATGATTGACGGAATCAATTCGCCCGCGCTGCAATGGCTTTTACGCGGACACAAACTGGATGTGGTGGACGCATTGGACGCTTCCGCTTCGCCGCCGATTGTTGTAACCGCCAATCAAAACAACCCGAAACTGGCAGCGGGTTATCGCGGCCAGAGTTTCGTTTGGCGGCAAACGCCGTTGTGGAGTCAGGCACAACTGATTGACTGGATGAACTGGCTGGCATACCGTCAGATGCCGCAAAGTTCGGAGACGATCATCGTCTGGGTTCGGGATGACCTTTTCCTGGACTCGGCAACACCAAAGCCGTGATATAAATGGAGAAACGGAGATGAAGAAAAAGTCTCCGTTTATCTTTGTATTATCGGCGGACTCATTTCATGGAAAAACCACAACCTAATATTATTGCAATTGACGGACCAGCGGCGTCGGGCAAATCCACGCTTGGACGGCGGCTGGCAGACTCACTCGGTTATTTATTTTTCGATACCGGCGTGATGTATCGCGCCGTTACATGGTTGGCGCTTCAACGCGGAATCAAGATCCGGGATGAGGCGGCGGTTACCGCTTTGGCAGAAACAACCACGATTGACGTCTTGCCCGCATCGAAATCCGATGGACGCGCTTATGACGTGATCGTTGAGGGCAAAGATATTACTTGGGAAATCCGCCGTCCCGAAGTGGACGCGAACGTTTCAATCGTCGCGGCTTATCGCGATGTGCGCCGCGCCATGAGCGAGCAGCAGCGACGAATCGGCCAGCGCGGCAAAGTCGTGATGGTCGGGCGCGACATTGGCACGGTTGTCTTGCCCGAAGCGGATTTGAAAATTTATCTCGATGCATCTGCTGAAGAACGCGCACATCGCCGTCACGACGAGATCGAAGGGCGCGGTGAAAAAGCCGATTACAAGGAAATCCTTGCCAAAGTGATGGAGCGCGACCGAATCGATTCGACGCGGGACGTCGCGCCGCTCAGAGTTGCGTCCGACGCAGTGGTTATTGATTCGGATCATATGAATGCCGATGAAGTTTTCAAGTGCGCCAGGAAATTGTGTGGATAAACGGGAATATCATCCATCGCTGCTTTTGCGATTTCAGCGCCGGCTGCTGACCAGCGCGTCGCGTTCGATTTTTTGGGTCGGCGGGCGCGTCAAAATCAGCGGACTTGAAAATATCCCGCGCGGCGATGTCTATGTTGTCGCCGCCAATCACATTTCGATTTTTGATCCACCATTGATTCTTGCATTTTGGCCTGAAAGCCTGGAAGCCATCGGTGCGACGGATATGTTCAATCGTCCAGGTTTCGGCCAATTGCTAAAAATGTTCGGCGCGGTGCCGGTCCATCGCGGCGAATACGATCGCGAATTGCTTGAAACGATTCTGGCAATGCTACACTCAGGTTACCGATTGTTGATTGCGCCCGAAGGCGGACGCTCACACGCGGTCGCCATGCAACGCGCCAAGCCGGGCATTGCTTACATTCTCGATGAAGCACGCGTGCCGGTTGTTCCGGTTGGTAAACGGAACAATGAT
>JAJYOO010000150.1 GCA_021796155.1 Chloroflexota bacterium | reverse complement strand
AAATCGAACGCCTTTGGAAATAATTGGGTAAAATGGGTTCCTGATTGTTTCGATTGAAATGTCATGAACGAGCGTCTGGAAATTTGGATTCATTGGAGACCCTGGATGGGCGCAGGGCGTTGAACAAAGATGGACCGCGATTCCTGGATTCCCCTGCTTTGAAAGCTGCCTTTTCGGTGTTTATCGAACCGAATCGACGTTCATCTCCGTTTATCTCTGGTTAAATTTTTGGATTTTCAAAACACTTTCAAAAGTTCTCCCATGGAAAAAAGTCAGTCACTTCAAAAGAAGTTCCTCCTGCTTGGTTTGTCCCTGGCTCTTTTAGCGGCCATTCGAGAAATCTATTCCTGGTATTTTGCCAGCCACGATTGGATTGCGCTGCTTTCGCTTAGGGGCCTGCTTGCGCTGGTCTTGTTCGCTGTGATATTGATTTCGGGACTGGCGCTTGCATTTCTGGGCTTATTATCTCCGGCTGCCGCACAAAAAATCTCCAAACTTGTGCCGCGCATAAAGTGGCTGGGATGGCTCGCGGCACTATTTTTGTTATTGGTTTTCCTATGGATTCTCCTTTACTCGCCGTGGGTTGTGGATTTCCCCGGCCAGTGGACGCGGTTCGCATTGTCCATTGCGCTGGCTTGCTGGATTTCATTCTTTCTATCCGACCCTCATAATGGTTTTGGCTGGCGGGAAGCTGTTTTATCTCTTGCCTTGTTTCTTTACGTCAGCAGTGTTGCGGAAGTCCGCGCTTATTTTCTAACGGAACTGGCCTCGCGCTCTGCCGCCTTGATCGAAGGTCTGTTCGTTCTCGGATTGATCTACGCTGGATATTCCAGCCGCTTCGACGCGCTCGGTCAACGTCTGCGCGATTGGCGCGCCTCGCTCGGACGTTTGCAATGGGCCGCGGTTGCCCTTGTCCTGATCCTGCTGGTCTTATTGCGCTTGTTATCCGGCCCGTCGCTTTATTGGTTCAATGCAAGTCTGCGATTTGCTTTCATCGCCCTGCTGTCTTTAGCGGCAGCTTTTCTCCTCACATCCAATAAGGGAAATTTTTTGTCTATCGAAACGGGCATGCTGGGTTTGGGAATTATCCTGCTCATCGCCTCCATCATCAATGACACCTACCTCGCTTCCAATTACCCGTTCTCGTTGACGTGGTCGGAGGGCAACCGCTTTTACGATTATTCGATGATCTTCGGCCAGAGAATTTACGACGCAGTACTGCCGATTGTCAATCCGTACACCTACAACGCGCCAGGACGTTTTGTTTTGTGGGGACTTCCCTTCCTGATTCCCAGCCTGCCGATTTGGTTTCATCGTCTCTGGGGTGGGGTGTTATTGATCGTTCCGCCCGCGTTGTTTGCATGGCTCGCCAGCCGGAAGATTGCCGATCCCTTTATTCGATATGCGCTCGCGTTGTGGATTGCCCTTTTCTTCATCGTCCTGACTCCCGTTTACGCGCCGATCCTGCTTTCCGCGATCATCCTTCTTCTTACCGTGTTCGAACCTTCTTTATGGAAACGCGTTGCGCTGGTTGTCATTGCCAGTGTCTATGCCAGTTTGAGCCGCTGGACGTGGTTCCTCGCGCCCGCGGCCTGGGCCGTGCTCGCGGACCTGCTTCTTTATTATCCGCAGCGCAATTCATCTTTCATTCGCAAAATTCTTCCAACGGTGCTTGTTGGATTATCCGGAGTGGTCGCTGGTTTCCTCGTCGGCAAAAAGTATATTGCAAGTTATGGCGCCTCTGAAAGTCTGACGGCCAGCCAGCCGTTGTTGTGGTATCGCCTGTTTCCCAACCAGACGTATTCGATGGGCATCGTCTTCGGGACGTTGATCGTTACCGGACCTTTGCTTATTATCCTCGCTTGGTGGATGGCTTCGCGGCGCTGGAAATTGGACTGGCTGCAAATGCTGGCGGTCTGGGTCGGACTTTTGGGCTTTCTTGGCGCCGGCTTGGTGGTCAGCACAAAGATCGGCGGCGGCGGTGACCTTCACAACCTCGATATGTACCTGGTCACTTTGACGTTTGTCTTCTCGTTGGGGATTTATTCCATGTGGAAGGAAGGTGAACTCAATCTTGGTTCATGGCCGTTTTGGATTCAAGCATTATTATGCTGGTCCTTCTTGATGATCGTTTATCCGTTCATGCCATTTGTCAAGCAATCAACTCCCGCTACTTTGAATTTACCTCCCAACACTCAGGTTCAACAGACTCTCCAAACCATCCGCGCGCAGGTCACGCAAGCCAGTCAAACAGGCCCGGTCTTGTTCATGGACGAGCGCCAGTTGTTGTCATTCGGTTATATCCGAAACGTGCCGCTGGTCTCGGATTACGAAAAGAAATATATGATGGATCAATCGCTGGCCTCGAACGCGGAATATTTCCATCAATATTATGTTGACTTGTCGAACAGGCGCTTTGCCCTCATTGTCAGCGAGCCGCTCAAGCATGTGATCAAAAGCGAAGGTGACAGCGCCAGCCCATTCCCCGATGAGAACAATGCGTGGGTCAAATGGGTTTCCGATCCGACATTATGCTTCTATAAACCAATTTTCACAGACGCCGAAAATCGAGTTCAGTTGTTGGTTCCCCGCAGTGACACGAGCGGATGCAAACAATATCTGGGCGGAGGATAATTTTGAATTTGCCTTATCTGGTGCCGCGTTTGATTCGCCATTTCATGCCCGAAGGCCTGACGCGGTTTCTTTTACTGCGATCCATCGTCATCCGTCCGGGACTCGAAACGATGTCGCCTCGAGATGCCGTCAACCGCTACCTTGAAGTTCTCAAATCGCGCGGCGATTCGTTGAACGGCAAACGTGTTCTTGTCTTTGGATATGGCGGACGATTTGATCTTGGCATTGGTTTGCTGGATGCCGGTGCGGGACACGTTATCTTGTGTGACAAATATGCGCCGCCGGACGATTCTCACAATGCGGCACTTCTTCCAAAATTTGATTCGGCTCTTTTCCTGGACAACGGGCGGCCGCGCCCTCGCCCCGGGCAGATGACCCTGCTCCAGGCTGACATCCGCGACGTTCGCCCCTCGCCCGAATTTCCTCCCGTTGATTTGGTCCTCAGCAGTTCTGTTTACGAGCACCTCGACGATGTGGGCGGCATCACGCGTTCCCTCGTCGCGCTGACCAAACCGGACGGCCTTCACATTCATTACGTGGATTTGCGCGATCACTTCTTCAACTATCCGTTTGAAATGCTAATGTACTCCGAACGCGCATGGCGCGGCTGGCTGAATCCGACCAGCAATCACAATCGTTATCGCTTATGGGATTATCGCCGAGTCCTCGAAAAATATTTTGAAAAAATTGAAATTCAAATTCTGGAGCGCGATGAAGCCGCTTTTGAAAAGGCGCGCCCGCGCATCCGGCCTGAATTTGTGAGCGGCAATTTGCAGAACGACAGCGTTACACTGCTTCTTGTGATCGCATCCCGGCCGCGCAAATAATCAGCCATGAAAATTCTGCTGGACATCATTCCGTTTTTCGCATGGGCATTATTATGGATCGCGGGCGGCTGGTTGTTGGTCGCCTCGCTCTTTCGCCTGCGCGGCAGCGAGAATGCAATGACCGG
Source organism: Chloroflexota bacterium (assembly GCA_021796155.1). Next base: position 2,751 of record JAJYOO010000150.1, on the reverse strand, counting down.
TTTGGGCGCCGGGTTGTTGCTTCAGGCCTGGCTGGCAAATCTCCTTGCACGCGGATTGCCGGTCATGACGGCGTTCTGGTTTTCTGCCGGGCTGGTCTTTGCGGCTGGTCTTCTCTCCGCGTTTATGTTCCGCCGCGACCTGCAAATCGAATTTTCTGTGCCGCAATGGCTGCTGCTTATTCTTCTTACTTTGCTGTTCAATGCCATCGGCAATGGCCTCGGCATCTTCGATGATTATCAGAATCTCCCGACCATTTCGCTGATGGCGACCGGCGACATCCCGCCGCATTTCGCGCTCGATCCCTCGCTGAATTTTGGCTATCATTATCTATTATTATTGATCTCCGCGGAATTCATGCGGATGGCACACATGTTCCCATGGAGCGCGCTGGATTTGGCGCGCGGCCTCGTCCTTGCGCTGCCATTGATGCTGGCGGGTTTGTGGGCGTATCGAATAACGCGGAATCGCGCTGCCGCATTCCTGACGGGCTTCATGCTGGCATTTGCAGGCGGCACGCGCTGGCTTTTGCTCCTGCTTCCCCAGCCGATTCTTAATATCATTTCATCCAACATTACACTGATTGGTTCGGCCAGCACGACCGCGCCAAATCTCGCTGATGCGCTGTTATCCAATTGGAAGATTGACGGCGCGGGACCCATCCCGTTTCCGTTTGCGTTTTACACGGGCATCAATCAGCCGTACATCATGGCGTACACCGGCATTGCTGGCTCGGCCATTTTGATCCTGTTGATTCTTCTAATGACCGTTGGCCGCTGGCGTCATTGGAGCGCGGCAATCATCACATCGGTTTTGATCGCGGCGCTGGCGATTGCCAATGAAGTTTCGTTCGGCTTGATCGGGCTTGGCTTTCTTCTTATCATCATCGCATGGATCATTGTAAATCGTTCGTGGAAGTTGCCGCGCGAGCTTTGGATTTGGATCGCGATTCTGGGCGCGGCCGGATTGGCGGCACTCGCTCAAGGCGGGATGTTCACCGAAATCGTCCGCGCTCGTGGTGCCGCAGGCACCGCGGCCAGCTACTTCGACGCCTCACCAACCCTCGTCTGGCCTCCGTCAATTATTTCCGCGCATCTCGGTTCGTTATCCATTTTCAATGTATCGCAATTGATCGCGGCGCTCGCGGAAATCGGACCGATCATTTTGGTCACGCCGCTGGTTTTGATTTGGGCATGGAAATCTTTCAGGATTGGCAAATGGTTCGAAGCCGCGTTGATCGCATCGTCGCTGTGGAGTTTGCCCGCGTTGTTCGTGGCGTTCAAAGGCCCGTTGTTCACGGCCACGCCGCGTTTGATGAGCGGATGGTTCTTCGCGTGCATTTTGTACAGTGTGCCTTTGCTGTGGATTTGGCTTCGCAAACGGAGCGGAGCATGGCAGGTTGCCGCATTGAGCGGCGGCGTTGTGACGACGTTCGCGGGGGTGATTCTTTTCGGTGTTCAACTGGCCGCGATCCAAAAGCCGGTTTATGCCACGTTCATCACGCCGATGGACGCGCAGATGTCGCAGACTTATTGGAACAAGTTGAAACCCGGCAGTTTGATTTTCGATCCGACAGTTTATCGCGCACCGACGGTCTTTGGACGTTTTACAAAATCGTCTCCGTCGTGGTACCAGACGTCACCGGAATTTCAGGCTTTGGCCGGCGCGCCCGATCCGTTCAAGATTCACGCCGCGGGATTCGATTACATGTATTTCGACAGTGATTACTGGGATAACATGACTCCCGCTGAGCAGGCCCTGTTCAAAAATGAATGCGTAAAACAAGTCGCACAAGTGAATGGCATCCATGGCGAAAAGGATTATCGCAGGGATTTCCGGCGGCTGCTGGATATTCATGACTGCAGGTAGGCGCCCGACAAAAACCGGCGCTGCTCGATGATCCGATCCTGCATCATTTCCAGAAGGCAATGTATTGTCCTGCTTCGGCGCTGTTCGAAAAACGGTTCTGTTTCAGAAAGGTCACCGCGGCCGGCACGGAGCGCAAAATTGATTTGTTTATCACGATGATTTCTATTTCAGGATATTTTCTTACAAGGGAGGTGAATGCCTGGTAGTTTTGATTTATTTCCGCCGGGTTTTCGCCGAAAAGAAAATCCGATGTCTCCTTCCGTACGATTGATTCGCCTTCCCTTCCCTGTTTCCAAAGAAAAGTGTCGCTGATATCCGGCCTTACATACATTTGTGGATATCCCGGGTCAAATGAAAATATGACGGATGATAGAGGATATGGCGCCAGCATTAACCCTTTGGGAGTTTCGCTGATCAACTGTTGGGCAGCCCGGCTCGCCGCATTGGAAAATTCATCTTGAAAATTATGCAGGCCCTTTACCACCGAGGTGGGAAAGTATGCAATGAGTAACGCAATGAATATTGCCTCGGCAAACCATGCGGAAATGCGAAGCGGCAGCCTCCATTTTTGGGAGCGGTCGAACAATTCCGAGGCTGTGATGCCGGTCAGGAGAAAAAGCGGAACAACATAGAACATCCGGAAGTAGACCCCCAGGAAAAATCCAATGAGAGGCGCCGAGACCCAGGGGTTGAGCATCAGAAAAGGAAGGAAAACCAACCCCATTACAAATATCCGAACGGCGTTCCGTGTCAGGAGAATGGCGGTCACTGAAAAAATCACCAGTACGAATAATGTCGTGGGGAAAGGGGCGTCCTGAAAAAACAATCGAACATATCCCATCAGGGTGAGCGGGTATCCCTGATTGGCATGTACCGCAACCTGT
>JAJYOO010000149.1 GCA_021796155.1 Chloroflexota bacterium | reverse complement strand
GAAATGGCCGGTGTTTTATTGCTTGGCGATGATCCGCAAAATCCTGTTTTAGGATTCGGCGGATCGCGTGCGAACCTTGTCCAGCGAATGTTGGCGGACGAGAACTTTATCGTCAATGACGGCATCACGGGACATGTCTTTCTCACAGGCGAGAGCGTGCTGGTCAACGATACCAACCAGGACAAACTTTATAAACCATTGCGCGGCTGGGACGCGGGTTCGGAAATGTGCGTCGCATTGAAAGAAGGCGACCGCGTCCTTGGAATCATTGACGTGGAAAGCAGCCAAAAGAACGCGTTCACCAATAATGATTTGCTGGCGATGGAATCGCTGGCCGGCGTGTTGTCCACCGTTGTGTCAAGTTCGGAACAGTATCAACGCTTGCAGGATACCGTCCAGCAATTGCGTTCAACGCAAATTGAACTACGGGCGCGCATGGCCTCCCAACAGGAAGCCGAGAGTCGACTCATACAAGCGGGAAAGCTGGCGGCGGTCGGTGAAATGGCCGCGGGCATCGCGCACGAATTGAATAATCCGCTCACGACGGTTACCGGCTTTAGCGAATTGATCCTCGATGAGATGCCAAGCGACGCGCCGCATCGCGCGGATATGGAGATGATTCTGCGCGAAGCTTTGCGGGCGCGTGCAGTTGTCAGACGGCTGTTGGATTTTGCCCGCCAGGGCGAGCGAACCCGCTCGAGGTCCGATATGAACGAGATCGCCGATGATGTGCTGGCGTTGACGCGGCATCTTATCCACACGAGCGGCGTCCAATTGGATGTCAATCTGGCGAAGGATTTGCCGTGGGTTTCGGTGGACAGCAATCAAATGAAACAAGTCCTTTTGAACCTGATCCATAATGCGCTTCAGGCAATGCCCTACGGCGGCAAGCTTGAGCTTCTCACTGAAGCCCGTTATAAGAACGGACAGAAGTGGGTGGTTGTCACCGTTAAAGACAGCGGCGTTGGCATCGAACCACAGAATAAAGATCGAATCTTCGAACCGTTCTTTACAACAAAAGGAAATGTCGGCGGAACAGGGCTTGGGCTTTCGGTGACGTATGGCATTATCACCGATCACGGCGGTACAATTGAAGTAGAGAGTCAGCCAGGAACTGGCTCGACCTTTACGGTCTGGCTGCCGGTCTAAAGATGGATCCGATTTCCGTTTTAGTTGTGGATGATGAACCGGGTATTGCGCTGCTATGCAAGCGCATGTTGACGCGTGCCGGTTACTTCGTCACTGCGATGACCGATCCGCACGAAGCCGTGGATTGGCTCAAACAAAATAAAACCGACCTTTTGCTGGTTGACATCCGTATGCCCGACGTGGACGGATTTGAAGTCATCACGCTTGCGCGCAAGCTCCAGCCTGAAATTGCCGTCCTTGTGATGACCGGCTTTGGCACGGTCGAGACGGCGATCCGCGCGTTGCGTCAGGGTGTGGATGGATTGTTGCTCAAGCCTTTTGAAAAAAGCGCCGAGTTGGTGGACGCGGTGCATCAAGCATTGGCTGACAGTGAGCAGAAGCACGACGCTTCACGGCTTCATACGCTGCGTCCGTTGTTCGAAGTTACCGAATCGCTTCTCTCTGAGACTCGCGGCGAGTCACTGCTCGAATTGATTGTCAGCGCCATCCTCGGACAATTGCGATGCCAGCACGCAGCCTATTTCCAATATTCACCGGAAGAAGAACGGTTCGTTCATTTGGCGGGCCAGGGCAAAACGTTGACGGACTTTATCATCCAGGTGGACGCGAGCGGGACTCCGTTATTGATCAATTCGCGCGGTCCGGGCGATGCCAATGCACAGGCCAGACTTCGCAAAGCTGAGATTGGCGCAGCGATGTTTGTGCCAATTATCCGTCAGGGATTTCGCGGTGTGTTCTTCGCAGGACGAAATCCGGACGCGCCGACATTTGGCGAAGCCGACCTTGAAATGTTTCAAATTCTTGCGCGGCAGGCTGCGGCGGCCATCGAAAATGCGCGGCTTTATGATGAACAGCGCGCTTACATCCGCAAAATAGAGGAGTCGCAGGCTGCGCTTTTACAGGCTGAAAAAATGGCCGCGGCTGGACGCTTGAGCGCATCCATCGCACACGAAGTCAACAATCCGTTGCAATCGGTGCAGAATTGTATGCACCTGGCATCGCGCGAAGATTTACCTCCCGAAAAACGCGCGGAATATTTCGATCTGGCGCGCGCTGAACTTGAAAGGTTATCGGTCACGGTCAAGCGGATGTTGGATTTCTACCGTCCCGGCGCGGCCAAACCGGAAAAAGTCAATTTGCATGAACTGCTTGACTACGTGCTCAACCTGACTCAAAAACAATTGACCGAACGCGGCATTCAAGCCAAGGTCGCAATGCCCGCTTCGATGCCGGATGTGATGGCGGTCAGCGGACAAATCCAACAAGTCTTTATCAATCTGATTTTGAATTCGTTTGATGCAATGCCCGATGGCGGCGCTCTGGAAATCACAGGCCATTCTATAAAGGGCGGCGCGGAAATTCTCTTTCAGGACAGCGGAGCCGGTATCGCGCCCGAACAACGGTCCAGCATCTTCGAACCGTTTTTCAGCACGAAGGATGGCGGGACCGGGCTAGGCCTAACGGTGAGTTACAATATCATCACCGCTCATGGCGGGACGCTGGAGTTGCTCCCGGATCACGGAAGGGGCGCCTGCTTTCGAGTTTTTCTGCCTGCTGGAGGAAAACGATGAAATCAAATATTCTCGTTGTGGATGATGAAGATGTCGCACGTCAATCAATGACGGATATTCTGAAGCTCGAAGGCTATAGTGTAGCTTCGGCTTCCAATGGCCAGGCCGCGATCGAGTGGGTGCGTACACATCCCATTGATTTGATGATCGTTGATCTGCGTATGCCGGGTATGGATGGATTGGAAGTCATTCAGGTTGTCAATCAAGTCTCACCCGATACGGAAATCGTTTTGTTGACGGCATTCGGTTCAACGGATTCCGCGATCCAGGCTTTGCGGTTGCGGATCCACGATTACCTGACCAAACCTGCTTCGCCCGCACAAGTCCTTGCCAGTGTGAAAAAAGGTTTGACGCGGCGTTCGACGAAACTACAAGCGAAGAGTGGCGTCAGAGACATTGTCGAAATGGATGAGACGGTCAAGGAATTTCAATTGAAGGATGGCACGCTGGTTGATCTTTCGCGCCGGCAGATTCGTTTCGGCAAGAAGCTCGAACATTTGACGCCCGCCGAGGGGCGTTTGCTGCGAATCCTGATGGAGAACGAAGGCAAAGTCTTTTCGCATCGCGAATTGGTTTTGCTTGTACAAGGTTATGATACATCGCAACGCGAGGCGCCGGAGATTTTGCGTCCGCTGGTGAGCCGCTTGCGGCACAAGCTCGAAAGTTTTCCATCACTATCGGAGCGCGTGGCAAGTGTACGCGGCACTGGTTATGTGTATGAAGGGGAGAAGTAATTTGTTGTAATGATCATTTGCCTTAAAGGACAAATTTGAAAGAGCGGATATGTTTAATATCTGCTCTTTTTATTCATGCGGCCCCCACGGAATATCGCGCGGAATATCTGGCGGACGAATCCAACTTAACCACCCGCTGCCCAAAGATTGATTCTGCGGTTTCTCAAACCTGACCATGAGCAAGCTGAGTGCAAGGCCAATGGCTCCCAGCCATTGCGACCATAAAAGTTGCTCGTGAAGCCAGATATTACTGAATACAAGCGTGATCAATAATTCGCTCAAACCAAGCAAGGCTGTTTGCATTCCGCCAATGCGCTTGACGCCGAAGAAAAGCGCGAGGCGCGAAGCGGAGGTCACCAGTGTCAATCCAAAGACCGGCCACCACGGAAGCGAGAGCGAGGGCCATTGCCTGTCGAATAAAAGATAAGCAGGAACAACGACTGCACTCATCGCAAGCAATGTATAAAGTGTGACAGTCGGCGCGGGGACTTCGTAAAGCACGCGTTGGTTGATTGGCAAATGAAGCGCATAAAAAGCCGCGGCACCGAGCATCATCAGCACGCCGATGGGATCCGCTTGATGGGAGGGAATGCTTGTTAGCAGCAACACAGCCAACGTCGCAAGAACGATGCGATAAATTGTCAAACGGCTGGGAGGCTGCCGGTCGAGGATCATCCACACTGCGACGAAAAATGGATAAAGCGAATACAGCATCTGACCGAGGCTTGCGCTCAACCGCGTCAGCGCCATGTAATATAAGATCGAGCCGATGCCATTGATAACCCCGGCCAGCGCACATCCGACCAAGCCGACCGGAAAAATATAAAGAAAGGAACGATAGAAAATCAGGACGAAAATGAAGACCAGCGCGGCAGCCATGATGGTTCGCAAGGCGACGACGGCCAGCGGGGAAAATCCAAAGTTGATTGCGAGTTTTCCGAAGACCGGGGACAGCCCAAGAAAAACGGCTGAACCCAGCGCAGCAATAATCCCTGCTTCATTTCCTTTTTGCATGTCAAGCCAGTGGTGTGTTCTTTCACCTCGCGCTATTTGATGAGCGCCTTAACTTCCTCGAGAAATTCATCGTTGAGGAAATCGCCTTTTTGCATGAGCGTCTGAATCTGTGTACCAAGCCTGTTCTTCTCGTCCGGCGTTAACTCCTTTGCGGTCGCAACGATGACCGGGATATTGGCAGTGTCTGTATTGGCTCGAAGCGCATCGAGAACGGCAAAACCATCCATTTCTGGCATCATTAAATCGAGGATGATCAAATCAGGCAGTTCGCGTTCGATGAGCTGCAAACCTTCCTTGCCGTTGGTCGCTTCGTAAATGGTAAAGTCACCTTGCGATTGCAAGATGCGGCGGATCAACCTGCGGGCTTCGGCGGTATCGTCAACAATTGCGACGCGATGGAATCGTTCCGGCGCGACCTGGTTCAGTGCGGACAATAAACCTTCCTGCGGCGTCTCGGCTTTTTGCGCCGGGAACTCCACGTCACGCGTCCAGTTGGAGCCGAGGATGAATTCTTCGGCGGGCATGGTATGCCCGGTGCAGTTGACCACAATTGTATCGGATGGTTTGATGACACCCGCACGAATCAATTTGAATAAACCGGCAAACGCCGTTGCTGCGGCAGGCTCGGCTGACAAGCCTTCCATTTTTGCGAGCACATGCATGGCGCGAAAAGCTTCCTCGTCGCTGACGCTTTCAAACGTGCCGCGTGTGTCCAAAACTTCTTTGCGTAAAAACGAATAGGAACGGCCGGGATCGCCCGTTGCCAATGTTTCGATGTGTGTCTTTGGCGATGTGACCGGGACGGCGGTTTCGAGTCCCTGCTTGAAGCTTTGGACCATCGGCGCACAGCCGTCCGCCTGGATTACAGCGATGGAAGGAATGCGATTGACCAATCCCATTTGCTGTAGTTCGCGGAAGCCTTTATAGACTCCAAGTGGGCCCATACCGCCGCTGATGGCTTGCACATACCAATCCGGTGTGCGCCAGACAACCGGTTTGCCGTTCGCAGGTTTGGCCGGGCCTTGCAACGCGGTCAACTGTTCGGCGATTTCGAACGCGATAGTCTTCATCGCTTCAATCGAAGTGATCGTGCGCGCGCCCATATCCTGATAAAGATTGCGTTGACGTGCGAACTCTGCCGCGACTTGTTTGGCCTGATCGTACGAACCGGTGACTTTTACAACTTGGCTTCCATATAACGCGATCTCTCGCATCTTGACCGCGGGAACCAGACTGGTCACGAACGCCCAAAGCTTGATTCCAGCCCGCGACGCGTACGCCGAATACGAGATGGCAACATTGCCAGTCGAAGCCGCGACCATCTCGGTGATGCCGGCTTCTTTCAGCGCGGCAATTGTGACCGCGGCCTGACGATCTTTGAATGACCCGGTCGGACCCTGGCGTTCATCTTTGATGAACAGGTTGGGCGTCCCCAGCATCATGCCGAGGTTGACGGCTTGAATTAACGGGGTCCCGCCCTCACCGAGACTGAGTGAAGCGATGGGATTACGAACAGGTAAAAGTTCGCGATACCGCCATAAGTCAAAGGGACGATTCGAAAGTTGAAGCAATAAAGTCTTTGCCAGCGTTTCATAGTCGTACTCAGCCTCGCGCCATTGGCTGTTGCAGCGAGGGCAATTCGTTGATGTTGGAAAATATGGCGCGGTGTGTCCACAGTCTAAACATTTGATAATAAACGACATCTAAATCCTTATTTCTTGACTTCCACACGTTTCAATGCATGCTCAAGCGTCTCGAGCAAATCTTTCTCGTTCAAGGCGCCCTTGCGTATCAGACGCTGACCAAATTCGTTCAGTTGTTTTTGTTGTTCAGGCGTAAGCTCACCGCCGCTGACCACAACCACCGGCATGTCGC
>JAJYOO010000148.1 GCA_021796155.1 Chloroflexota bacterium | reverse complement strand
CGGCTCATCATTAATATGCGCTTTAGCCTTGCCACGCGCCCCGATCCAAATGAACCTGTGATGCATTATCTCTGGCTTCGTTCCATTGATAGCCCATTGTTTCCCATTTCGATTCGGGCTTTGATTCGCGGTGTCCATGCCGCGCTGGAAACAATCAACAATAGCGGAAAGGTTTATGTCCATTGCGCGTATGGACGTCATCGAAGTGTGGCGATGGGTTCGGCAATTCTGATCGCACAAGGCTTATCGCCTGAAGCGGCGATGTCATTGATCAAAGAAAAGCGCGCAGAGGCTGATCCTGATATCTTTTATATCCGTCGAAGGATTTTATTGTTCGCCCGCCAGTGGGCGATGAATTATCAGTAGAACTGAAAATGTCATTGCGAGCGATGGTCGAGTAGCCGTGAGTGAAGCGAACGACATATCGAGACCGAGCGTGGCAATCTCTCATTTATGACAGGAGATTGCCACGGGAAGAGCGCCCTCGCAATGACATTTGCTAATTACCCGCTTGCTAATTTTGCAATCGTTACGCCCGCGCCGCCTTCATTCTCATGTGCTTCTTCAAATGATTTGACGTACGGGCTGTCCTTCAACGCAGAACGTACGGCCTCACGCATCTTGCCTGTCCCTTTGCCATGCACAATGCGGACAAAAGGCAGTCCCGCTGAATATGCCTTTTCCAAATATTTATCCAACTCATCCAAGCCATCTTCGACCAGCTTCCCGCGCAGGCTGATTTCGATTCCCGGTGATGGTGTTGGCTTGGGCGACGAGCGAGACTCTTTATTCGATATTCGATTATCGAGTATCGAATCTCGTTCGTCAATTTTTGCCACTTCGCTTTTTCTTTGCAAATCACTGAATTTTGCGCGAATACGTAATGAGCCAATCTGAACTTCCGCATCGGACTCACCCAAAGCGGTCACGATCCCGTCAGACTTTAGCGAAGCGAGGAAGACTCGTTCACCAAGCTTAATGGACGACGAACCACCAACGACAAATGACTGCGGTCCGTGGTCTGCGGTCTGTCGTCTCTCAACTGGTGATTCGATCTTCTCTTGGATAGTCTCCAACTTTTCTTCAACCGCTTTGACTGCTTGCAAGGGCTGGTGCGCCTTCTTTAATTGTTGCTTCAACGATTCGATGTTTTGCTTTAGTACCGCGACTTCCAATTCGCCTTCGGCGCGGGCTTTGGCTAAAACGTCGCGGCGTTCGTCTTCGATTTTGTCCAATCGTTTTTCAAGCTCGCTCGTTTTCTCGTCAAGCTTTGTGCGGGACTTTTCCAATTTCTCGCGTTCGCGTGATGTACGATTGCGTTCCTTGCGGATGTCGTCGAGCAGCTTGTCGGCGCGCAAATCATCAGGGTTGATTTCGCTTTTTGCCGCGGCGACCAGTTGCGGGTCCAGGCCGAGGCGCTGTGCGATCAACAAGGCATTCGACCGTCCGGGCAGTCCGATTGTCAACTTATAGGTCGGGCGCAGAGTCTGAATATCGAATTCAAGTGAAGCATTAACCACACCCTCGGTTGAATGCGCGAAGGTTTTGAGTTCAGGATAGTGCGTGGCAACCAACGAAGTAATACCGCGTTCGAGCAGATTAGCGAGGATGGCGCGGGCTAATGCCGCGCCTTCCTGCGGATCGGTGCCTGCGCCAAGTTCATCGAGGATGACCAACGAACAATGATCGGCCTTCTTTAAAATTTGAATGATGTTGGTGATGTGGCCGCTGAACGTGCTGAGCGATTGTTCGATGGATTGCTCGTCGCCAATATCTGCATAAACAGACTCAAAGAAAGGAAGCTCTGAGCCGCTTTGCACGGGGATATGAAGTCCGCTTTGCGCCATGAGCACGAGCAAGCCAACGGTTTTCAACGTGACGGTCTTGCCGCCGGTGTTTGGGCCTGTGATGACAACTGCAATTGTGCCAGCGCGCGGATCAAAGTCAATGGGCACAACAGTGTTTGAATCAAGTAATGGATGGCGGGCATGGCGAAGAATAATGGTTGATGGAGCATGATTAATGGTTTTACTCTTTTCCATTCTCGATGATCCATGATCCATCTTATGAAGGATCGGCTCACTTGCATGAATCTCTTCCGCATATTTTGCTTTTGCAAACGCGAGATCGAGCACAGCGAGATTTTCGATTCCATATTTGAGTTCAACCGCGTGTGCACCAACTAAGCCTGAAAGCTCAGACAGAATACGGCGTTCTTCGTCGCGTTCGGCTAATTCAAGTTCACGGATTTCGTTGTTGAGTTCAACCACCGGCAGTGGCTCGACGAACAATGTTGCACCCGATGAAGATTGATCGTGGACAATGGCTTTGATGCTGCCTTTGAATTCCGCGCGCAGTGGAATCACGTAACGTCCATCGCGCTGTGTGATGATCGGCTCTTGAAGTTTGTTGGCTGACTCGGTTAGATATTTTTGCAGGCGCGACATCAAGCGGTCATGTGCGACTTTAATTTCGCGGCGGAGAGAAGCCAGCTTGGGCGAAGCAGAATCAAGGACTTCGCCACGCTCCGATAATACTTGTGTAACGGCGTCTACAATGCCGAATGTTTCGGGCAAGCCGACCGCGATTTGCGCGAGGCGCGGAGCTTTGTCCGCGGCGTGCTCGATGGATTTTTTCAAATCGCGGCAGGCAATCAAAGTGGATTTGATTTCGAGTAGAGCCAGTGGATCAAGCACGCCGCCGCGCGCGGCCAAGTCTGCGGTGGGTCGGATGTCGTGCGAGCCGCCGACGGTCAAATCGTGAGTCGAAAGCAGAAAGCGCGCTTCGGTTGTTTCGGCAATTAAACGCGTGGCTTCATTGAAATTGGAAGTTGGTTGAAGGGCATGGGCCAAATCTGCCGAAGCTGAAAAATCGCAAAAGCCCGTCAGCCGGGCGAGGATTTTGTCATATTCGAGGACGTGCAAAGTTTTTGAATCCATTGCGAAGAGAATTATAACCAGTGTTTAACAAAGATGAGTACGAACAAAAGAGGCGGCGAGTAGCTGCCTCAAACTTTACACAAACTTATCAAGCAGTTTCTGATCGTATTTTAGTCGAGAGGTTGTTGGCTGTTCCTTCATTGCAAGCTGTATCAGCTGGTAGTGTGAAATAAAAGAGACTGCCCTTGCCAACTTCACTTTCGACGCCAACTGTTCCGCCGAGTTTTTCCACGATGTGGTACACGATTGATAGGCCGAGTCCATGCCCGCCTCGTTTACGCATTTTTCCAAGCTGCGTGAATGGCATGAATAATCGTGTTTGTTCTTCAGTGGGAATGCCCGGGCCATGATCACGCGTCCAAAACCGGATTGTGCCATCCGTCTGGGTTGAGGCGCCCAACTCAACAATTGGCGATGGACCGCCATATTTGAGCGCGTTGCTGAGATAGTTTGCCCAGACCTCCTTGATCCACGGCTCATAGCCGACGGCGATCGGCCAGTCTTCAGAAAGTATGATGTGGCCGTGATATTCCTTGACCATATAACTCAGTCGATTCCGAACGGCGGTCACAACCTTGGCCATGTCAATTGGTTCTATGGGGGCGTCTACCTTTCGTACTTCAGAAAGCAACAAGAGACTATCAACAATATTGTTCATTTCAAATGCAATAGACTTGATCTGTTGGAGGAATTCTTTTAATTCCTTGCGGGTCAGGTCGCGGACATCTGTGATGATGTCGGCGGTGGCGATCAGGATGGACAATGGATTTTTAAGATCGTGTGCGACGGTGTGAGCGTAGGCATCCAGTTCCTCATTGCGCGTTTGCAAAGCTATCGCATCTTCTCGTAACTGTTTTTCCAAACGCATTAATTCTTCATTGCGAATCTGCATGATGACTGTATCATCGCGTAACCGCGCTTCAGAACGCGTCAATTCTTCATTGCGGGACCGCATGGTAACTGCTTCGCCGCGCAGCTTTGCTTCTGAACGTGTTAATTCCTCGTTGCGGGTCTGTTGGATAAGCCCATACTCGCGCAATCGCTGTTCTGAAAGTTTCAAATCTCTTACTAGGATCGTATAAGGTCTGGTCAATCCGGTTTCGATAATAGCCTTGTATAAAAAGTAAAAAGCGGCTAGCCGTAGAAAATGGCCGATCAGGTTGGCTTCCCCGTAAACACTCACGTAATATGCGAATGCGATTTCCGAACCGATGGTAAGGGTCAAAGAAATAACCAAAAGGCGCAAGACATTGGGATCGAATTCCTGGCGCTTCCAAAGTAGGAATCCAATCGCACCTAAAAAAAGGAATGAAATCCCATATTCACTGATTTTCTTGAAAGCTGTCAGGCCAACTCCATCCGCATACGCAACCGGGAAATTCTGCCAGTAAAAAATGGAGGCAAGGAGCAGCAACGTGACAATGGCGTACACTGCGAATTGGAGATTGAGTTTGAGCTTTCTGTTCAGGAATACTGGTGCGATGAGCCATGAAATACTTTGCACGTAGCGAGCGGCGATCCACAATTGTGTTGCGGGGTTGGCGGATCGGTTTGCAAACACCCCCATGCCTTCATAGGTCAGCGTATGAAAAAAATCCAGAAGCGCAACAAAGATGGAAGCTATCGCGATGAAAAGCAGGTAATTGTTGTTGATGTAGCTTCTGGCATTCCACGCGATGACAAAGATTCCCGCGGCAACAATGATTGTGAACAGCTCAATCACGCTGTGGAATAGCAAATAGCTGTATAGGCTGGTCAGGTAGATAACAATGAGCAGGAACGATCCGATAATGATCGTCCCGCCGTCGCGGATGATCGCGGCTTTCTTTTCCATGAAAACATCCCTCCCGATCCAAAACCAAGGTAAACGACAAATTCCATTCGTGAGCGCCTCCCCGCGCGGCGAACGAATTTGTCAAAATAATTTTACGGCTTATTGATATGAGATACAAGCACCGTTTATTTTGATTGTCGTGTAGTGATACTACAATAATTTTCGGATATGGATTGTATGATCCCTCTCATGCCACACCGCACGTCTCAGCATCTTGCGTGGACTCCAGAACTCGCCGTCCACGCCGACGACTTGCTTAACGCTCTCCAATGTTGGCAGAATTTGATTCAAATGTGTGCGGACTTTTTCGAGCCGCGCCATCGGTTCTTTTGGAAGATCGCTTTGTGGGAAGGCGCGCCTGAGGCGCTCCATGTACCACCATTCTGCGCCGCCGACGTGTTTGAGAATTCCATTGATATTCCAGCGTTCGTTTGGATATTTCTCGTCGAGCTTTTCCGGGCTCAGGCCCTTGATCGTGTTGAGTAAATCCGCGCGGCTCCACGCCAATAATTTGAGCACGCGTTCGATATCCATCGCGGTGAGCGGTTTCCAATCATATTGGAACCAGGATTCGACTCCGTAGAAATCGCTTTCTTTATCGCGGTCGAAGGATTCGTTGATAGTGTAGTCATTAAAAATATCTTCAACTTTTAATTCGATGATGCTTTCATCTATCCATGAAGATTCATGCTGGCCGATCCATGCAGAATAATCTCGAATTGCCTCGGGCAGATTCTTGAGAGCCTCACTTTCATCCTTGCCATAAGCGAAACAGCCCGGATGTTCCAGCATCCAGACAATCGAGCGGAAACCTTCGTTGTTGTTTTCGATTCCAATGTGAAAGATCATTACGTTTCTCCTCCGTTATGCGATGTTGCGAGGCGGTGTGTTTCCGCCGTGGCAATCTTAAATAACCTTCAAACAAGAGATTGCCGCGTCGCTTCGCTCCTCGCAATGACAATTCGTAAAGTTGTTTTGATATTTGTAACAGAGAAACTCTCCTCTATAGATCATTGTGTATCAAACAAAAAGGGCAGACTGCTTCGCGAAGGTCTGCCCCGACTGCTTACTGCTCACTGAAAACTGATCACTGCATCATCCATACCTACTCATGAATTTTTCCATGCGGCGCAAAGCTTCTTCGATTTGTTCGTAGCTGGTGGCGTAACAGGCGCGGACAAAGCCGTCGCCGCCAGGGCCGAACGAATTCCCGGGCACGACCGCCACGTGTTCTTCTTCCAATAATTTTTGTGCGAACGTTTCATCGTCCATGCCCGAAGCGGTGATGTTCGGGAAGGTATAGAACGCACCGCGCGGCTCAAAGGTTTTGAGTCCAAGTTTGTTCAAACCGTCCACCAACAATCGGCGGCGGCGATCATATTCCTTGACCATTTCCTGTACATGCGGCTCGCCATTTTTCAATGCCTCGATGGCAGCGTCCTGTGCAGTTGTTGGCGCGGACATGATCGTGTATTGATGAATGCGGACAAGACCTTTGATGATGTCTGCGGGGCCGGCCGCGTAACCGATGCGCCAGCCGGTCATGGCATAATCTTTTGAAAAGCCGCCAAGCAAAACGGTGCGGCGTTTGA
>JAJYOO010000005.1 GCA_021796155.1 Chloroflexota bacterium | reverse complement strand
CAGATGAACCTGTTCGTCGAACCCGTGGCGACCGGCAAGGACAGCATCACCGGTACGTTCTTCTCTGGCACAGCACATTTCGAGCCGATTCACAATAGCACTGGTACACTCGTGGACGACAAAGACATGCCGTTCCATCTTATTACCTACAAGGAAGTCACAGGCGGACAGTCGCGTACGATCAGCAATTACTGGACGCAGGGCGGCATGGGCATTGTCCCGACCAACTACGTGAAGATGAATCCAAGCGACGCGATGCGGCTCAGCATCCACGATGGCGATACAGTTCAGCTCTTCTCGCGCACCAACCCGGATGGGATTCTCGATCTTGGCAACGGCCAGCGTGAACCGGTTCAGGGCAAGGTGAAACTCACCGAGACAGTCCGTCCCGGCGTAATCATGGTCTCGTGGTCGTACGGCCACTGGGCATATGGTGCGCGCGATGTAACGATTGATAGTCAGATCGTTCGAGGTGACCCGCGCCGCGCGGTTGGCTCATGCTCCAACCCTGTGTTGCTGCTCGATGAGGGAACGAAGACAACCTGTCTTACAGATCCCATTGGCGGGAGCGCAAGCTTCTATGATACGAAAGTGAAAATTCAAAAAGTCTGATACACATTCTCCTTTGCCCCCTCCCCAGCAATTGGGGAGGGGAACAGGGAGAAGCACGATTGAAATGGAACGGAGGTTGTTATGTTTGACTTGGGTGTACCTGAGCTTCTGATCATTCTGGGCATCATCATTCTGCTCTTCGGCGTGGGCCGCATTGGCAAGATTGCTGGCGAACTTGGATCTGGAATACGTTCGTTTCGCAACGCAATGCAGGGCGAAGAAAAGAAGGATAACTCGTGACGCTTGTCGCTATAAATCAAGATATTTACAGGTTGGTTGGCTAACGAGTTCGCTCTAAAATAAATTCAAACTCCGAGTCTATCTGCTCTAAACGCTTTACGCATGAGCAGAAGACCGACCACACATGTGGTCCCGGTTGGTATGGAAACGTCCCAGCCCCCCGCGCATATACGCCTTGGAAAGGAGGTCAGCTTTATATATTGTGTGAGGCTGTCTCCAATCCATTGAGACGGCCTCATTTTATTCCGGAGCATCAACATGGATATTCAACCGCTTCTCGAACTTTCCTCCCGTAATCATAGCCATCTTTGCCCGCGGCAGATCCTTGGCGTACGCATCGGACTCGCGGGCTTGTCTGCTCTGGGCTTTGCGGAACCGCTTAGCAAACGGCTGCTTGTTATTTTGGAAACAGACGGTTGTTTTGCGGATGGTGTGATTGCGGCCACAAATTGCACAGTTGGTCATCGCACTCTGCGCGTCGAGGATTATGGAAAAGTCGCAGCCACATTTGTAGATACTCAAACGAAACGCGCCGTTCGCGTGGCTCCTGTCTTGGATGTTCGTCAACAAGCTTGTTCGTGTGTGCCAGATGAATCTCGACATTATTTCGCGCAGATGCAGGCATATCAAATCCTGGCGGATGAGAAGTTGTTGACGGTTACCGAAGTGCATCTCATGACTCCAGTCGAGCAAATTGTTTCCCGCCCCGGTCTGCGCGTGGATTGCACTGTTTGCGGTGAGGAGATCATGAACGAGCGCGAGATCGTCGTGAATGGTGAACCAATGTGCCGTGCCTGCGCTGGTCAATCGTATTATCAGACTCCCGTTGAGTCACCTCTTTTTGCATTCCATCATGAATAACGCATTGCTTTCTTCGTTGGTGTTTTTGATTGCTACACTCTATGCCAGTGCAGGGTTTGGCGGTGCTTCTGGATATCTCACGGCCATGAGTTTCTTTTCAATTCCAGTGAGTGTCATGGCCAGCACGGCGTTGGTGTTGAATATCGTGGTCTCGTCCATTTCATTTACCAGTTACACACGTGCTGGACATTTGCGATGGAATCTGTTGCTACCTTTTCTCATTACTTCGACCCCGACCGCGTTCATCGGTGGATATCTCAAAATCTCAGAGCAGGTTTACACCACACTGCTTTATCTGATGCTGACCTATCTTGCGATACGGATGTTATTCTTTCGTACGCCCGCCGAATCTGTTGAATGGACTCCTCGCACCGTTCCGCTTTGGGCGGCATTAGCAAGTGGAGCAGTCATCGGCCTGCTGTCGGGGATGCTTGGCATCGGCGGCGGAATATTTCTTTCGCCATTGATCTTGCTGGCTCAGTGGGGAAATTCCAAACAAGCTGCAACTTCCGCAGGCGGATTCATTGCCATCAATTCGGTCAGCGGGCTGGTTGGACGCATATTAAGCGGAACACTTTCGTTCGGTCAATTTGGCCTGTGGCTGTTGCCTGCTGGACTTCTTGGAGCGGTGATCGGGAGTCGGTCCGGCGCAATGAAATTCTCAGGTGCAGGTGTCCGCCGTGCGTTGGGTGTCATTTTGATGATCGCTGTTGGGACCTACTGGTTTAGCATATTCCTTTCACTATGAAATTCATTGATACCTTTGGTCGCGTCATTACTTATCTTCGCATCTCGTTGACAGATCGATGCAATTTGCGTTGTGTCTACTGCATGCCGAAGGAAGGTCTGCAATGGCAAGCGCGCGCAGATCAACTCTCAGTGGATGAAATTGTCCGGGTGGTCGAGGCCGCTTCAAAAGGCGGAGTGTCGCGAGTCCGTCTCACAGGCGGCGAGCCATTGGTGCATCCGCACATCATTGAAATTGTGCGCCGTCTTTCTTCTATCAATGGGATTGAAGAAGTCAGTCTGACTACCAATGCAATGCTGTTGGCGCGTCTTGCTCAACCGCTTGCGGATGCCGGGCTCAAACGCGTCAATATCAGCCTGGACACATTGGATGCAGACAAATTCAAGCGGATCACGCGCGGGGGAGAGATTGATCGCGTCTGGAAGGGAATCGCGGCTGCCGAGCGTGCGCATCTCGCGCCGCTCAAATTGAATACCGTTGTCGTGCGCAGCCTCAACGCTGACGAATTGATTCCACTGGCGCGTCTGACGATTGAAAATGACTGGCATGTGCGCTTCATTGAGCTTATGCCGATCGGCAATGCGCAGGATTGGGGCGAAGGTTTTCCCGCGCAGGATGCAAGATATGTTTCTGTGCAGGAAATGCGTGCTGCGCTTTCTGTTCTCGAACTTCGACCTGTGTCTTCGCCGATGGGCAATGGCCCGGCTCGCACCTTCCAGATTCCGCATGCACTTGGTACGGTCGGATTCATTTCGCCTCTGGGTGACCACTTTTGCCAGAATTGCAATCGTCTGCGTCTAACATCCGGTGGGAAATTGCGTTCGTGTCTGGTCATCCCGAGCGAAGTTTCATTGCGCGATGCTTTGCGTGCTGGAGAGTCTTTGGAAAAATATTTTTATCAGGCAATCGCGAATAAACCGGAACGTCATGACATGCGTGTGGCGATATCTGCCAGTTCACAACGCGGTATGAGCCAGATCGGCGGATGAATGGTGTGTTATCTGTTTCATAGAGAGAAGAATCAAATGCATCGAGTCAAGGTCTTATTTTTTGGCGGCGTTACGCGACCGCGCGGACGTCAAGTCCGTTGAAATTCAAATCTCATTGCGAACCAATGTGGCGGAATTTAAACGGATGTTGAGCGAGAAGTTCCCCGCCCTGAATGGATTCATGAATCATGCATTGATTTCCGTCAATCAGGAATATGCTTTTGATGAAATGGTAATTCCACTCGACACCGAAATTGCTTTGTTTCCGCCCGTCTCCAGTGGATAAAAAAGATGCTTTATGTGGATGTACATGATAATAGAAAAATATTATGAATTATCCAACGATTTATAAAATTACAGAAGACGAACTTGACCTTGGTGATTTGCTCGATCAAATTACATTATCCTCTACCGGCGCTGTTGCAACCTTCGTGGGGACAGTACGCGGCGTCACTTCGCGCGGCGATCCGCATGAGACGACTTACCTTGAATATGAAGCGTATGTGCCAATGGCTGAATCCAAGATGAAGCAGATTGCGGATGAAATCCGCGAACGCTGGGATACGATAGAAGGTATTGCGATTGTCCAGCGAGTCGGGCGACTTTACCCGCGGACTCCGACCGTGCTGATTGCCTGCGCTTCATCCCATCGTGACGGCGGCATCTTCGACGCGGCGCGGTACGGCATTGATCGCCTCAAAGAAATTGTCCCGGTTTGGAAGAAGGAAGTTAGCGCAACGGGTGAAGAATGGGTGGAAGGGCACACTGCCAGAGACTTAAGATGAGTGATATGCATCCTGATGATTTGACCCAGGGACAACGATGTCACCCCTGATCTTCAAAGCAACTGGGCAGTTGAAACAGGTCGTATAACTGTTTATTGGGCTGGTTGAGAAAAGAAAATACAGGCACAAATGTAGAGTTCGCTCCGTACTGTCACAGGCGCTTCATTTTATATCAGATCAGTGATGTTCATCACTGGACATCCTTTGTCCGATTTGCTACATTCACGGAGAAAATGACCACTATGAAGAGATTTGTTCTTCTGTTATTTACTGTCCTGCTCGTTTCGTGTTCAAGCGTGGCACAAACACCAGTCGCTGGGAGCGTTGACTTGAACAACCTTCAGCCACTGCCAACGCTCGACGGGCATGACGCTGTTCCACTCCGCGTGGCCGTTGGCGCAATCATATCTCCCAAAGGAACGGTTGAATCATATTCACCTCTCCTCGACTACCTGAGAGAAAAATTGAACCGGCCAGTTGAGTTGGTCCAGCGTCGCACATATCTCGAAGTGAACGATCTGGTCGAGCACGGCGAAGTGGACATTGCCTTCGTTTGCAGCGGGCCCTATGTGCAAGGACATGACAGCTTCGGCATGGAACTACTTGTCGCTCCGCAGGTCAATGGCAAGACCACATACAACTCATTGCTGATCGTGCCAGCCTCGAGCAATGCCCAAAGCATGGCCGATTTGCGCGGCAAGGTCTTTGCCTTCACGGATCCGATCTCTTTGACCGGACGTTTATACTCGGCTTATCTAGTTCAACAACTTGGCTTCACTCCCGAAACATTCTTCTCCAAGACGTTCTTTACATATAGTCACGATGAGGCAATTCGCGCGGTGGCCAGTGGGCTGGCAGACGGTGCAACGGTCGACTCCATGGTGTATGAATACACACTGGCAAGCGACCCCTCGCTTGCAAATAAAGTCCGTGTCATCAATCGTTCGCCGGATTTTGGGATTCCTCCTGTGGTCGTCAGCCCGTTGATCCGGCCCCAGGTCCGGGCTGAATTACAGACACTGCTTCTCAACATGGATTCGGATCCAAAGGCGAAAGATGCCTTGTCCTCCATCGGCGTTGAACGTTTTGTGACCATTGAGGACAGTGCTTATGATAGCGTGCGTGCTCTGGTAAGCACGGCATCCTCGTCAACGATGCAGCCATGATCCTTCAAAAGTTCTTTCAACGTTTCTGGGCCATCGTGGGCGCTGTCAGCATCCGCACGAAGATCCTTGGTATCGTGCTGGGATCGGTCATCCTGCTGGGCGCGGGCGTAACCATCCAGGCTCGTTATGCGCTGACTGCGACCATGACCATGCAGTTGGAGGAGCAAAGCGTTTCGGCCACCCGCGATCTTGCAGCCCGTTCCGCCGATCCAATTCTGCTGAATGACCTGCTTAGTCTGCACGATCTGCTCGATGAAACAATCGCCAACAATCCCAACGTGCGTTATGCCTTCATTGTGGATCCGCAGGGACAAGTGATTGCACAAACATTTCAGGGCGGCTTTCCGCCTGACTTGCTTACCATGAACGCGGTTCAGGCGAACGAACATCATCACACAGTTTTGATCCAGACGAACGAGGGCTATGTGTGGGATACGGCTGTGCCGATTCTTGATGGCAAGGTTGGCACGGCTCGCCTCGGACTTTCGGATGCTTCCATGCAAGCGGCTTTGTCCACGTTGACAGCGCAATTGCTCATCACCATCCTCTTGGTTTCGGCGATAGGCATTCTGGTGGCAGTTCTTTTGACTTGGGTGCTGACGCGCCCCATCCTCGCCCTGGTAAACGCTACGCAGACAGTGGCCAAGGGGGACTTCACTCCGCGTGTGAAGCGTTGGGCAAATGATGAGATTGGCGATCTTGCTGATGCATTCAACAAGATGACTGAAGAACTCGCACATACCGACGAGCTCCGCCGCGAGCGTGAGACTTTGCGGCGCCAACTGCTTGAAAAGGTAATCATCACTCAGGAAGATGAACGTCGGCGCATCGCGCGGGAATTGCACGATTCTACATCCCAAAATTTGACTTCCCTCATTCTGGGGCTGCGGCTCATGGAGGCAAAATGTGAGCAGTGCGTTGCACAGGCCAAAGTCACCGATTTGCGCCAGGTAGCATCAAGAACTTTGGATGAGGTCCATGAGATTTCCACGCGCCTCCGGCCGCGTGTTCTCGATGATTTGGGCCTCGCGGCAGCACTGGAACGCCTCGCGCACGAATGGCAGGCGCGCTATAAGATACCTGTAGACCTTGCTATTCGCCTCGATGAACGATTGCCCGATGAGGTGGAAACTGCCATCTATCGGATCATTCAGGAGGCATTGACCAATATTGCCCGTCACGCCCAATCGCGTTCGGCCAGCATTTTCATTGAAAGGCGGGAGAATATGGTGCGTGCCATTGTCGAGGATGATGGTATCGGTTTCGATATTAATACGAAGCGCGGAGAACATCATCTCGGCCTTTTGGGCATGCGCGAACGCGCTGAATTGTTGAACGGCACGCTGACCATCGAATCCACTCCTGAACATGGCGCAAGCATCTTCATTGAAATTCCCTTGATGAGGCAGGAAGGCGTCCTGCATCACGAGAATCGAACATGAGCCATCCTACCCGCGTCCTCCTCGCAGATGATCACGCTGTCTTACGCGCTGGCTTGCGTCTTCTGCTCGCAAATACGAACGAGTACGAAGTGGTCGGTGAAGCGTCAAGCGGAAACGAGACGCTTTCCCTCGCCGAGCAACTCCGACCCGACCTAATCCTGCTTGACCTAAGCATGCCCGCGCTCGGCGGCTTGGACGCGCTTCCTGTTTTACGACAATTGGTCCCTGCGGCCCGCATCCTCATCCTCACCATGCACGATGATCCGCAATACCTGAGGCAGGCGTTGAAGCAGGGCGCAAGCGGTTACGTATTAAAGAAGGCCGCCGACTCCGAATTGCTCTCTGCAATACGTACGGTCATGCAGGGTGATGTTTACGTCCACCCTTCGATGACGCGTATCTTGCTTGAGGATCTGTTGCCTGAAGCGCAGGTTAGCAACAATAAGAATGCTTGGGACAGCCTCAGTGAGCGTGAACAGGAGGTGCTCAAAATGGTGGCGCTGGGTCATACCAGTGCGGAGATTGCCAGCCAGCTCAGCTTGAGCACGAAGACTGTGGAAACATATCGAGCGCGCGGAATGGAAAAACTGGGACTGCGGACGCGTGCTGCATTGGTAAAGTTTGCGTTGCAGGAAGGTCTGATCAAAAGCAATTGAACGGAGAGGGGCAATAGATTTTTTATCGAACTAACCCATGCCTCCCAGTGGGGGATTATTCCCAACGTATATCCTTTCTCGGATTCAATCACTGAATGGATTTGGAATGCTGTGGAGGATACTCTCTTGCATCTTCCGAGCCACTGAAATTCATCAGAATAGTTTCGCCAACTTCTTTGAACGAATCGTCCCCACCCTCCTCTCGTTATCATAGCGGTGAATGGGATAGCACGGAGCGAAGCCTGGTATGACAATTGTCATAGTTGCAGCTCACACCTCCCGCTCACTTAATTGTGCCTTGCAGATGAACCTGAAATAAAACCTTTCCCACCAGTTGAACCGCCTTCTGCCAAAGGTCAGTTGTTGGGTAAATATCATTTGTTTATGAATCTCAGTCTCTTGAAGATATGAAACAAATAGTTTTAACGAAATTGCATGAAATATCGGCAAGAGTGTACGGATTCTTTGCTGATGATGAAAACAAGCAAAAGAAAATCATGAATCAAACACAGATCAAAAGCGGCTAATATAAGCGGAGGACTCATAAGCCCTTGGTTGTGAGTCAAATCTCACCCTCGGTCCTATAAAGATCACCAGATGGTGGTCTTTTTATTTCAAATCTCATTCCGCGTCCGGGCGCATAATGGACGCAAGTTGTAATTGGCTGTATTGATCGTCAGTGAGCAGAGGCATAACCTGGCGGGGGACAATGCTGGTCTCAATCCGCATCCTTTTTAGGAGGCGAAAGTGCTATTACATTTTCAGACAAAGAAATTTATGGCCCCCAATTGGACAGGACATGCACAACCCAATCGGGATTTTGGGGATCATTGGTTTTCAGGTGCACGGCATAATCATGCGGACCGTCCATGCCGGGATGCATCATGAAGATGCTTGAATCAATGGTGGTGCTTTCTCCCGGTTTGAGAGCCATCGAACCGATGGACAGTTCGGGCGGTCAGCAGCCTTCCAGAACTTCGGTGTAGGGCTTTTCCTTGAAACGTAATGTGCCGTCGCCTGTGTTGGTGACCTTGAGCGAGAATTGTTCGTTGTTGCCAAACTTGACATAGCCATAATCAATCTTGGATTGGTCAACGGCGATTTTCGCTGTACCTCCGTCATCACTGGCACTGCCGTTTTGATTGGCGAAGAAGAACGCGGCTGCGATCAAAAGAATCCCGCCGAACACGATCAACGGCCAGGGAAAACTTTTCTTTTGTCTTCGATGCTTTTTGCTCATAGTTGATTCTCCTTGTTAGTGGTATTGGAACTGAAATGAATAAACATATGCGACCAAATCCCAGATTTGGTCTTCGGTAAAGATCGGCCCCCAGGATGGCATCCCCGTCCCCATCCCGCCGCGCAGGATTTTGCCCTGCAACAATGCAGGACTTGCGCCAAGCATCCGCTTGGGATCGGTAAGGTTGGCAGGCTTTTGTATCATCGAGTTGATATTGATGCTTACCGATAATTTATTGGCAAAGACTCCATCGCCCGCGCCGTTCTCGCCATGACAGGCTGAGCAATTTTGTGCGAAAAGTCTTTGTCCATCCGATAATGATTCGGGCGTGGTGTTCACTTGCCAGATGTAACTGACCACATCCCATTTTTCGGAATCATTCAAGCCAGTCGAATTCAAATTTTCAAACAATTGGTACGGCGAATTGGCGCGATAGAAATCGGGATTGATAAATTGAGAGATTGATAAAATGGGTGCGAGTCCTTCGCCGCGGATCGCGGATGGCTTATCGCTTGGGATAACCGTCGTGTTGTGCGGAACGTCAATGTCGAGTCCGAGGGAAACGTACAATGGAATGGCAGCAGGCTCAAGGTCCAAAGATGAACCGCTGACTTCAATCGTGCCGCGCATCCGCCAATGATTCACTCCACACCAACGCGTGCAATAGAACGTATACGTCCCAGGCTTGGCAAATGTCAGCGTCACGTTGGTCACTTTGCCAGGCATCACGTCCACGCTTGGCATGTCCATTTGTCCAACCGCAAATTCATGTGTGACATCATCGGATGTGAGACTCAAATGCAGCGGCTCATTGACTTTTGCCTGAATGACATTCGGCCTCCATCCGCCGTTCTCCGCCACGCGCGCGTGGATGAGCGGTGTGCGCGTCCAAAAATATAGCGGTGTTCCGACCGCCCCGATAATGGTCACCGTTATCAAAATGCGTGCGAGGAGTTCCGAGCGTTTCATAGCAATAACCATAACATGATGAATGTTGCAATCAAGCAATAGACGATGACGGGAATCGGAGATGTCATTGCCTCACGCGCGGCTTTCTGTGCGGTGCGCGCGGCCCAGATCAATCCTCCGGCGAGTACCAGCGTTTGTGTGGACGCGAGCATGGATGAAAACAAAGGTTGCCACGCGACGTTTGCCGTGCCGAAAAGATTCCATCCGAGACCAAGCGGATCAGACAACGAAACCAAGATATAGGTTGCGTTGGTGAATACAAACGACAGACTGAACGCGACCCAAAACATCAAGCCGAGCGGAATGAGAGAAGTGGATAAAGTTGTGAATCGCTTTTTGAATGAACTGAAATTTTCAAAATGCAAACTCGCCCTGCCGTCTCGCACCGAAGTGCCATCGCTGTTCGCGGCATCAGCACAGCCATCCTGCGGACGAATGGTGAGTGAAGGCGAAGGGACGCAAAGCGCAAAAACGGACGGCATGATGATGAAAATGATTCCAAGAAAAACTGCTGCGTATATAAACCACGAACCTGTGTCAACGTCGTAAGCCGCATCTTTGAGCGTTCCCCACGGACCGAGCAGGACAGCCGCGTAGATCATCGCCGAGCCAAGCATGATAAAAGCCTTGAATGCTTCGTCGAGCCGCGCAGACGGTTTGGCAAGATCGGCAGAGAACGGACGAAGATTGATTGCAATGTTGTCGTTCGGGCAGGTGCGAAGACATTCCATGCAAAGCCCGCAATACGTGTTCTTGGTCAGCCCACCAGGAAAGACATCCCACGGACAGCCATAACCCGAATTCGCACTGAGCGGCGCGGGTCGAGTAAAGTGAGCGTTCTTCTCACTTGTATAGAGATCAGTCGAAGCGCCGTTGTAACAAGGTTTGCCATCACAGGTTATGCAAAGTTGTTTATCTTTGATTCGCAATTCAATCGGCGCGGTTTGCGAATAGAGTCCGATGAATCCTCCAACGGGGCAGAGATAACGACAGAAGGATCGGCGCTCGAAAATCATGCTCAATCCAATGGCGGTGAATAACATCACGGCTAAAACGATCCCGGTGATATTTGGTGTAGTTAGCAAAACACTGCTGAACAACGCAAGCAGAAGAAACGAAATATTTTGCAACCAAATGTTGCGAAGGAATTTGGGCCAGCGCAGATGAAGCCATTTTGGTTTTTTGTTCGGTGGATTCAGAATCGCGCCGCGCTGAAGCCATTCCCCCGGAAGTGGGATTGGGCAAATTGAACACCATCCGCGTCCAAAGAATGGAACTGCGACGAGAATCAGAATCGCCCACCACGCGATCCAAATGAACACAATACTGAAATTATGACTGCCAACTGGCGTACCGATCAGCCCTGCTACAATGGCAAAAAGAAAACCAACCAACATGACGATAAACACGGCCAGTTGCGGATAACGGTTTTTGAGTGTGTTCTTTATGAGCAGACTGCGAGTAAGTTCGATGCCTGCCATGATCGATCAATCTTTTTGTTTTGCCAAAACGACCACACCAGCCAAAGCCAACGCGGACAGTCCGATCGAACGATAAAGCCAATCGTTTTCACCCACGGTCAATTTGCCAATCATGAATGGATGCATTGCACCGCAGGTCACATTGCATCGAAAGTGGAAGGAACCCGGTTTATTGGCGACAAAAGTCAATGTCGCAGTTTGACCTGGATCAGCTTCAACGGAAATATCGTAGCCGTCGATGTAGAGTCCGTGAACCACATCCGTGCTGACAAGTTGAATAGTCACGGTATCACCTGGATTGACGGCAAGCTCGGATGGAGAATAGGCAAATTGACGCGCGTCAACCTGAAAGGTCCGCGTTTGAGGCGGAATGGATGAAGCGGGCAGTGGCGCGAATGCCACGGCCAGTCCAGTCATGATCATCAAGAGAAGCAAAACGCGAGGTCTCATGGAATTAAGGCATATTCGATGGGCCGTATTTGGAATATGTCGCGTCCACGTAGGTTTTGATTTGTGGCGCGGTCCTGCCTTCT
The DNA here is from genome assembly GCA_021796155.1 of Chloroflexota bacterium. The sequence continues at coordinate 12,412 of JAJYOO010000005.1, read as the reverse complement.
TTTGATAATCGCATCGCATCCTGCGTAATGTCCACGCAGAGCGAACAACCGAGAGCATGGTTATCGAACGAACCGTCGCTGTTGACATAGCAAGAGTAGTTCGACGTGTGACCGATGCTTCCGCAGCCGCAATAACAGGGAATGCCTTTCATCACATCAGGATTGGCGACCGCGAATTGATAAGCTTGTTGCACCGTCACTGGCGCGGATTGAACAACCGCAGGCATTTGGTCGAGCGATGCCATGGGCATATCGCCTGCACTGTTGCTCGAACAAGCCGAAAGCGACGCGGCAACCAGAACCACGACCAAGGCTGGAAAAATGAATTTACGATATATCATGTTGATGCCCACGTTCGAAGATTGAATGTTGTTATGGTAACTAATGCAGGGTCTTGAGATAATCGAGCAGGGCTTGCAAATCTTGGTCGCTCATCTGCCAATGCGGCATGTTTTGATCCAGTTGATTTCCAGCAGTATCGTGCCCATCGACCACAGCTCCGCGAAAATCGTCGAGCGAATAATCGGTAGGATTGCCGCCAGAGTCTTGCTTTTTCATCTCGATCAGTGCAGCATAATTGATGGCTGGTGTGTCAATCGCCTGCATGTGGATGTAGTGCGTGCCGCCGTGTGCATCGCTGCCGTGACAGGAAGCGCAGGTAAGATAACTTCCCATCATCATTCCGCCGAAGTAGGGTCCGCCTGTGTAGGAAATATACTGGCCGTTTTGGTCAGTTGCAGTGAAATAGATTTGCTGTCCGTTTGATGCGGAGCCGCCGCCCTGTCGTTGGGTGCTATACCCATTATTCATGGGCGCGTTTGACGATATGATCGGTTGACCGATAAAACCACATGCGCCAAGAAAAAACAGGACACCGACGCTAATCAAAATCCATTTTTTCATCATCAATAATTCTCCTATAATCCATTCAGGAGCAACTATATTGGATGCACAGGTTTATTTGCAGGGCAGGATAGCCACATTCCTCATAGGCGAAATGGCTTATGACGAACGTAATGCTGGCGGATGACATAAAAACAGACTCCAAAACTTTAAGGTCTGTTTCCTTGAGCTTCATGTTGAAACAATGTTATTCAGTCACGAGTTTTGCTTGACGCAGCAACTGGGCATTGATGGCGACGATGATCGTGCTGAGCGACATCAATAGCGCGCCGACCGCGGGCGAGAGCAAAATGTTCCATGGCGCCAACACACCCGCTGCTAATGGCAAAGCCACGATGTTATAGCCCGCTGCCCACCACAGGTTTTGAATCATCTTTCGATAACTGACGCGGCTCAATGCAATGGTCTTGACCACATCCAATGGATTGCTTTTCACCAAAATCAAACCCGCCGATTCAATCGCAACGTCCGTGCCACCGCCGATGGCGATGCCGACATCCGCACGCGTCAACGCTGGAGCATCGTTGACTCCGTCTCCGACCATCGCCACGCGCTTTCCCTGCGATTGTAGCTCTGCCACCTTTTGATCTTTGTGCTCAGGCAAGACTTCCGCGAAGACGTGGTCAATGCCCAACTCAGACGCGACGGCTTCAGCCACAGGACGGCTGTCGCCCGTCAACATGGCGACTTCCACACCCATTGCATGGAGTCGCTCAACTGTTTGTTTGCTTTCAGGGCGGATCACATCTGCAACAGCAAAAGCCGCGATGACTTGTTTCTCGACGATCAGGAAAACGACCGATTGGGCTTTTCGTCCAGCATCATCAGCAAAACTTGCGATTGTTGGTGAAGGAGAAATTTCGAGAGACTCCAACAGACGAGGTCCGCCCACGTAAACGGATTTTCCTTCAAAGTCGGCTTGAGCGCCGCGTCCTTTTATCGCCAAGAAACTACTTATAGATGGCAATTCAACTTTTCGTTCGTCCGACGCGGTGCGGATGGCTCGCGCAATCAAATGTTCAGAGTCGCCTTCAATCGCGGCGGCCAGAGCCAACGCGCGGTTTTCATACCATCCATCCGCAGTCCAAATTCCAACTACACCAAATTTGCCTTCCGTCAACGTGCCCGTTTTATCGAACACGACCACATCAATGCTGCGCGCAGCTTCCAACGCCAGACGATTGCGAACCAGGATTCCATTGCGAGCGCCGAGCGATGTGGTGATAGCGACGACCAAAGGCACAGCCAGGCCAAGCGCGTGTGGGCAGGCGATCACCAGCACCGTCACCACGCGTTTCAAAACGTCAATATTGAAACCCACCGCGATGATCCATGCAATTGCCGTAAGTGCGGCGACTCCCAGCGCGACATAGAACAACCAGCCCGCGGCTCGATCCGCAAGCAATTGCGTTTTGGATTTCGACTTTTGTGCCTGCTCAACTAAACGCATGATGCCCGCCAGCGCCGTCTGATCTCCCGTCGCCGTAACGCGCACGCGCAGACTGCCGTCTCCGTTGATCGTTCCCGCAATGACTTTTGAGTCGATTCCCTTGTCAACGGGTTTCGACTCGCCTGTGATCATCGCTTCGTTGATACTGGACTCGCCTTCGATGACTTGCCCATCGGCGGGGACGCTCGCTCCCGGTCGAACCAGAACAACATCATTTGATTTAAGTGCGCTGACAGAAACAGTTCTCGTGTTGCTATCCGATGTGATGAGTTCGGCAGTATCTGGCATCAGTTTGGCAAGTTCGTTCAAAGCACCCGATGCCTGACGTACACTCCGCATCTCCAACCAGTGTCCGAGCAGCATGATGTCAATCAGTGTGACCAATTCCCAGAAGAAGCCCTCGCCGATGTTGAAGAGTTGCGCCGCAAGACTGTAAACCAATGCCACTGAAATTGCCAGTGAAATAAGCGTCATCATCCCGGGTTCGCGGTTGCGGACTTCAGGAATAGCCATTCTGATAAACGGGATTCCACCATAGATGAAAACAATCAGGGCGAAGAGAAATGGAATCCAGTTACTGCCAATAAATGAAGGGATGTTGAATCCTAACCAACTCTGAATCGTGGGGCTGAAAACAAGAACGGGGATGCTCAATAACAGGCTTCCCCAGAAGCGAGCGCGGAACATCCGCTCATGGCCTGTATGATCCGCATGATGAGCGTGACCGCCATCTATTTTGTGATCCATGTTCATATCCTGCATGGAATGTTCAGCCATGTCGTGGCCCATGTGTTCACTGTGCATATCATGATTCATTTTATGCAACTGCATTTCATCAGCCATATGTTGATCATGTTTATGTTCCATATTAGACATGTGGAACTCCTTTCACTAAATGTTATTCTACGGCAACTGTCGTTTAATGCGTAGCATAGCCTTACTCATATCCATATAAGCAAAATAGCCTATCGAAAGATAGGCTATCATGCTTTTTAGATCGAGGGATATCTTATTTCAGAGTTGTGCCACAGTAGGGACAATTTTGCCAATCGGCTTGTATGTCCTTTCCGCAATTGGGGCAGGGTTTCGAGATGGTCGGCTTAATCCCGTTTCCAGAATTGCGAACCAGAACAGTAACGCCAAAGCCGATTAAGACAAGAACGCCAAGAGGGATGATCCACATGAAGAGCATACCGAGTCCCATTCCGAACCAGCCAAAGGGAGAGTATCCCCGGCCCATCATGCCAAGTTCACCATAGCCGCCCATCATGCCGTAACCATGATAGCCCCAGCCTCCGAACATCATGCCTCCACCAAACAAGAACAGGAGGAGAACGATAACCACGATGCCAACGACTAACCAATTCACTTTTTTCATTTCAAATTTCCTTTCTATGATTTATCGCCCAACGGCGAGCCGCAATAAGCGCAGGAACCCCAGGTTGGATCCACCTTTTGTCCGCAGGCGGGACACTTTGCCGTTTGTAGTTGCATCCCGCAACTGGGACAGAATGCAAATCTCCTTTGCAAGGGATAACCGCAATGGGCACATTTGTAATCGGAAACAGACGCGACCGCGATGGGCGTAGCCTGGGACTGCTGGGCAGTTTGATGTCCATCATGATCGTGCCCCATCATGGAATGGTTCGACATGCATCCGCACATGACAGCCTCTATAGTGCCTGCCCGCAATGCGGGCAAACTTTCCAGTCAGCCTGGGCAGGCTGACGACAATGCGAACAGACGCGTCCTGAAGCGGGTCTGAAAACATTGCCGAGATTGCCGCCAGCGATGGCGTAGACGAGCAGACCGATCAGGACGATGGGAATGATCCACATGAAGAACATAAGTTGTTCCTTTCTTGATGAAGGAAGGATAGCATTCGTCCGCAAAAGTTTTGTAAAGGTGAGACAAAGAGTTCATAAAAGTCTGGCGCGAAGAAAAGATGATGGCCTGTTCTATTTTATGAACAGGCCATCATCAGGCAGAGAGGGTTAGTGGTGATGATGCTCATGTTCGCTTTTGTTGAGATACTTTTCAGGTTCGCGCTCGAATAATATTTTGCATAACTGCGAGCAGAAATAATATGTTCGCCCTTTATATTGAATAGTAAGTACGTCATTGAATGGGCCGACCGTCATGTCGCAGACTGGGTCTTTGTGTACTGTGTTCATCGGTTTGAAATCCTTTCAAGGTCGATTATTTCACAAGGAGAAAAGATTCGCGAGCGTTAATTGGCGCACTGCCGTGTGAGCAAAATTGCCTATCCTTACTTTCCCCGCGCAAAACACCCGCCTAATAGCAATCGTAACCGTACAACACCCAACGACTTAGTCTGATGCGCCAGATGCGATTGGCATGTGAACGGAGACGCGCGTCCCCTTTCCCGCTTCGCTTTGGACTTCGAGTTTTGCGCCAATCAACTCGGCGCGTTCGTGCATCCCCAGCAGACCGAAGTGTCCATTTGGGGCGAAATCTGTTGGACTGTTCGGCATTTGGAATCCAACCCCATCATCGCTCACTTCCAACAAGACTTCTTTGTCTGCAAAAATAATGTGAAGCGCGGCGGTATTTGCTTTTGCATGACGGAGAACATTGTTCAACGCTTCCTGTGTGATGCGGTAGAGAACCAATTCCACTTCGCTTGTTAGCCGTTGCTCACTTCCTATCTGCTGAAAAACCACGGACAATGAGTTGCCATCGCTCATCTCGCGCGCCAGCATTTCAAGTGCGGTAACCAGCCCCAAATCTTCGAGATAGATCGGTCGCAAAGCGCGCGTCAGTCGACGCAGATTCTCGACAGTCTGTTCGGCAAGCGTTTCAAGTTCGTTCAACGCCTGGTGACCGCTTTGCGTCTTGACAAATTTTTGAGCCAACTGCATTCGCTGTTTGAGTGCAATGACGGCCTGGATGGTGTCATCATGAAGTTCGCGCGCCAGGCGGTTACGCTCTTCTTCTTGGGCCGAGGTAATTGCACCGATGTAATCATGCAGACCGTTTTGTGCGGCCCGTACTTTGCGAGCCATCTCGGTCAATTCCATTTGGAGATGCTGCACTTCCGAAATCCCGCCGACGGGTTCTCTGATGGCATCGAAATCGCCCCATGCCAGCGCTGTGGCTTTAGCTTCCAACTTTTGCAGTGGCTGGACGATTTGCTTTGCGCCAAACCATAAAGCGAAAATTGCGAATAACAACGGTGCGATGAGCACCAGCGGAGCGACCAGAGTCAATTCCAAGGCAGGACTGGTGGCTGATTTCATCGTGTCGGCGGGGAGTTGGGCGCGCATTGCCTGCTGGTGGAGGGCTACACTGCCAACCGCAACGATCATCAAGATCAAGGTCAGCGGTATGATAATTGTTGCAAGCAACTGCAAAGTCCCGCTGCGCCAAATGCTTTTCATGTCCTTATTCATGGCGTTTACTCATCCATCGCGTTACCCATATCCTGCGGAATCCATCCAAGCGAAACGGCGCGCATCACAGCTTCGGTGCGACTGCTGGCCTGCAGCTTCGCAAAGATGTGCGCAAGATGTCCTTGCACGGTGCGGTCGCTAATATTGAGTTGAACACCGATGGCTTTGTTGGTGAATCCTTTGGCTGCAAAACGTAAAACGTTCAACTCGCGTTCGGTGAGTTCTTCGACGTTCAGCTTCGCAGTCTGCTTGAATAGATTGGACATTAGCTTGCGCGTGATGGCAGGATCAAGAACGGACTTGCCTTCATGCACATCGCGAACGGCCTGGATAAGTTCATCTGCTTCGGCAGTTTTGAGCACGTAGCCATTAGCGCCTGCTTGCAAAACAGCCATCACATACGGATCATCATCGTACGCGGTCAAGATTAACACACCGACTTCGGGAATGTGAGCCCGTACCCAGCGCGTGACTTCAATGCCGCTCGCCTTCGGCATTTGAATGTCAAGAACGGCAACATCCGGTTTGTATTTCTCGATAAGCGACTGTGCCTCTTCGCCGTCTCCCGCCTCCGCGATGACTTGCAGATCACCCGCGTCCTCGAGCAGTTGACGGATCCCCGCGCGGACCATGTGGTGGTCGTCCGCTAAAAGGACTTTGATCTTCGCTTTAGCTTTTGCCAAAGGACTCCTCCAGATATGGGAAAGCAAACCAAACGATGCCGAGTCCGGCCAAAACTCCGGTGATGAGGCGCATCCAAGAGTTGAAAGAACCAAGTGCATCGCCAGCATAGAACCACGCGGGAAACATGTTGTCCGTCAACATCGCCAGCCATTGATTGGAGTAACGAAAGCCCTGTCCAACTCCACCTGTCAAGTCACTAAGCATGTGTGTGCCGCCATCCAATGCGATGGGGAGCAGTAAAAGAGCAAATCCCCACCATGGCAGGGCTTTGACTTTGTGGCGAAGTGGCCACCAGGCTAGTGCAAACAGCCAGACACTGCTGTAAAACGAAACCATGCGATCCGACCAGGCGAGTTTCCAACCCATTGTCGGGTTGCCGATAAATTGTCGCAGAATCAAGGGATTGAAGGTGCGTTGCCAGGCGGCTTGAATCACCGACATGGAATACATCGTCTTTGTGCCAAAAAAGAAAAAGGAGCGTTCTGGCAGTTGGTGGCAAAAATAAGAATAGATGAAATAGACTGTCCTGCCTGCTTCATTCCAGCCAATGTGCATAAATAAGGGTGCCAGCCACGGTAGCCAAATCCATAGGCCATATAGGATAATAAAAATTTGAAACCAGCGATGAGAGGACGCTTTGCCAGAAGCGCTGGTTGTCATTGGTGGTGTGATCATAGTAGTGTTCATGGCTTTATGATAAACCCGTTTTCATTGGATGGTTTGAAGAGCCTGCTTGATGGTTGATCGTGTTATTAGGTCAACATGCTGGGACGGCGTATCAACGAATGAGAGCCAGGTCTGACCGTCATTTCCATGCAGAATCAATGTTGTTGGTTCGGCTGCTTCACTGTACACTAATAGCACGATCATTTGACAATCACATTTGCTTGTTCCATGATAAGGGCATGGACAATCCTCCATTTCATGACGCGCATCATGCAGATCGAACGTTTGCATCACGCGCAATCCATTTTGTGTCAGGATGCGACTTGACCGTTGTGATGCTTCATCACAAGTACAATTTAATTTAAGAAATGGAGAAAGCGCGCTCATAGCTGTCTCAGCGATGATAATTGTATGGAATTCGGCGAGATGGCTGGAGAGCCGCGTAGCGCACTCCGCAATAGGCAGAATTGCCTATTGGTTTATTCGGAAATCCGGCGCGATGAAAGTAAATCGAAAGCACACTATACGAGGTGGGTTTTCGATTCCAGTGTAGAATGTAAATATGAATATTTCAATTCCCGAATCCCTGATTGAAATCCGCGAACATAACGACCCGGATTACAAACCGCTCGTTGATTATCAATCCTGGCGCGTGGCGCTGATGAACTACACGCCCGATCTCGTGCCGGAAAAAATCTTCAAGATGCAGAAGCATATCGAGACGGATGAAGTTTTTGCTTTGCTCGCCGGGCGCTGCATTCTTTTTCTTGGCGAGGGGAATGAATCGGTTTCGCAAATCCATGCCGTGGAAATGCAGCCGTTTAAACTTTATAACGTCAAACGGGGTGCGTGGCATTCGCACACATTCAGCAAAGATGCAAAAGTTTTGATCGTCGAAAACCGCGATACGGTTGAAGCGAATTCGCCGTTCGTTGAGTTAAGCGATTTTCATCGCGAAGAAATTATCCGGTTAACAAAAGAACTCTGGCATTGATGCCAGAGTTCTTTTTGATTTCAACTTCTATAACCGATAAGGGATGATCAATAACATCGTGCAAAGCATGTAAACCGAAGCGTATTTATATAACCGCAGATTTGTTTTGTCAGATGGGCGGAAGAGAACGGTAGCCGCGAGGAAGAGCAGGACCGCACTCAGGACGATGATCAAAGCCAGGATGCCCTCCGCCACTCCAATCCAGATCGAGGCGATGCTCATTGCCAGCGCGGCGATGATGCTTGATGTCGCAATCGTCAGGCGCGTAAAAGATATTCCGTACGTTGATGGAAATGTCGGCACGCCTGCCGCTTTGTAATCGTCAAAGAATTTCAGGCTGAACGTCAGTGTATGAGTGGGAATCCAAAAGAGAATCGCCGAGGCGAGCAGGATGCCAATCGGGTCAATCCAACCAATAGCTAAAACACGACCGGAAAGAATCGGCATGGCTCCTGAAATCCCACCCCAGACGATGGACCAGCACGTGCGCCGCTTTAGCCACATGCTGTAAACGACCACATCAAAGAACAGTCCGGCAAAAACAACAATGCCATAGAAAAGATTCACAAGCAATGCCCAGCCGACTCCAATGATTGAAACGGCCAGGCCGAGCCATAGAACTTCCGATGATGTAACTTGTCCCGCGGGCGCCGGGCGCATGTGAGTCCGCTTCATCCTGGCGTCAATATCGCGGTCCCACCACATGTTGAGAATCGTCGAGCCGCTGATTGCCAGGAACAGACTCGGAATCATCTGGAGAAAATCGCTCCACTGAATCGCGGCGCGCGCGCTCAAATATCCGGCAAGACCGGTCATGAGCAGCAAGCCGGTTTGTAGGGATTTAATCAAAGTCCAATATGTGCGAATTTTTGATTTGAGACTGGAGACGGATAAACGTGTCTGAGTGACGGCAGACATAGACACTCCTAATGGCGATCAGCTTGGAACAAAGTTGTTCAATTGTACCGCGCTCACGAGACTGATAACTAAGAAATGGATAAGTCTCTGCGAAACAAATCCTTTACCGCTTCCCTCTGGACAATGAGACGGGCGCGGCTTTCGTCGAGCCATATTACTGCCGGACGGCGCGCCCCGTTGTAATTGCTCGACATACTCAAGTGATACGCGCCGCCAACCGGAACCGCAATCAATTCTCCCTCTTCGATTTTTGGCATTGGCAAATCTTCAATTAGAACATCGCCTGATTCGCAATACGGCCCTGCAATGTAGATGTGCTCGTTCATTTCTCGACCCAAACCGGATACTGGCAAACAGGAATATCTTGCGCCGTATAACGCGTGCCGCGGATTATCAGCCATGCCACCATCAGTCAATAACCACGTTTTATCGCCGCGTCGTTTGACCGCGCCGACGCGATAAACGGCAATGCCTGCGCGTGCAATCAAACTTCGTCCCGGTTCGAGATGCAAATGGGGGAGAGTCAATCCACGCTGCTTACATTCATTGGTCACGCTTTTGGTAACTGTGTGAACATACTCTTCGATTTTAGGCTGCGGCAATTCGTTTTCGTGGTATGCAACGCCCCAACCGCCACCGGGGCAAAAATGCCATTCATCTCTGAAACCGATTTCTTGAATCAAATCCAGCGCGAGAGATACGGCTGGCAACAACGGAGATGGATCGCGAAAATTTGAGCCTTGATGAAAATGAAGTCCATTCAACGGCAAATTATTTTGTTTACAAAACGCCGCGGCCTCGATGATCTCGTCCGCTGTCATTCCAAATTTGCTATCGTGTTGGCCGGTTTGTGTAAAGGCATGGTGTGTTTCGACGGCAAGTCCAGGTTGAAGTCGAAGCCAAAGATTAGGGAATGGAGATTGGCGAATAGAGAATAGTTCTGCGATATTACGAAGTTCGGTTAGATTATCAACAACAATCGTGCCTGCATATTGAATTGCTGATTTCAAATCGGTCTTCGATTTGTTGACGCCGTGAACCAATATTTGTTCACGAGGAATCTTTCCTGCAGCCGCGATGGCAATTTCGCCTTCGCCTGTGCAGTCAGCCCATAAATGATTTTGTCGAATCCATTCAGCGATGGCTTTGCAGAAAAAAGCTTTGCCCGCGTAGGTGATGTCAAATGGCGCAGAATAATTTGCTTTCAACGCGGCTTGATACGCGGCAACGGAGGAATCCATCGTGGCGCGGTCATAAATATATAGCGGCGTCCCGTATTCATCCGCGAGCGAGACGAGGTTGCGGCCCGCAACGGAAAGCGAATCGTTTTCTATTTTGGTCGTATCGGGAAACAAGTCAAGTCGTTTCATGATTTTTGATGGTTGTTTTCTTTATCCCCGCCGGTGTTGTATAAGTTTATTGTCCAAAAAACAAATTCAACCACACCTGCCAGTTGGATATTTGCGTTGGCGTCGGTGTGGGATCCAAATTTTGGACAGGCGTGGCGCCCGGTTCTCCAATCGGGACAACGGGCTGGTCGCCGGGCTGGACTTCGTGTCCTTCGCCCCGCGCCCATTCCTCGACGGCGCCGTCCGAACCCGCGTACGCAAGCTGTGTCTGCAATGCGATTTGCGTCTGCGTGACTTGAGTCGCCTGCACGCTGAGGACACCTTCCTGTTTCTTCAGACGGTCAAGTTCTTCCACGCGGGAGTTGAAATCAATGACCATCAAGATCAATATCAGAATACCGAAGAAAATTGCCACGCGGCGCGCATTGATTGGGAAACGATCCATGCCATTATCTTACTCGTTGTCGGCGAGGTTGGCAAGAACGCAACCTTCTGTTACAATCTTGCCCCGCTGAACGTAGTACCCTTCGTTTAGCAAAACCATTTGACAAGAAAGGGCTTGAAGAAAATGAAAGTATTGCTTATCAAGGACGTTTACAAATTGGGGCGCGCCGGCGATGTAAAGAAAGTTGCAGATGGATATGGGCGCAACTTCCTGCTACCGCAAGGATTGGCTGTACTGGCGACGCCGGGTGCGATGAAACAGGCTGAGAAGATCAAAGGCCAGGCCGAAGTCAAGCGCGCCGCGTTGAACAGCGAGTTAAAAGATTTAGCCGATCACATCAACGGCGTCATATTGACGTTTGCTGCCAAAGCCGGTGAAACAGGCAAGTTGTACGGCTCGATCACCACGCAAGATGTTGCGAATATGCTCATGGAGCAGACCAAGTATGAGGTCAAGCGCCAGCAGATTGACATGCAGCCCATCCGCGAGCTCGGCGAATTTAAAGCGCATGTCCGCCTGACGATTGATCTGATCCCTGAAATCAAGATCATTGTCCATCGTGAAGGCGAAGTCGCTGAAGCAGAAGCGGCTACCGAAGATGCCAAAACCGAAGAGAAACCCAAACGAGCGCCGCGCATACGCAAGAAAGCTGAAGAGGCCGAAGCAGCACCCGCGGAAAATGCAAAGGCTGAATAACCAAGTCATCACCGGCTCGAATGGGGCCGGTGATGTGCTAAAATAATATTGTATGTCTGAAACAATTGGTCAAAAACTCAAGCGAGCACGCGAAGAAAAACGATTGACCATTGCCCAGGTCGTTGAGCAAACCCGAATTCGTTCGCATTATCTCGAAGCGCTCGAGCGCGATGATCTTTCTTCGATTCCATCTGCGGCACAGGCACGCGGCTTCCTGCGAGTCTATTCCGATTTTCTTGGATTGAAACCTGACTCTGCATCTGTAGACATCCAACCGTCCGAGCGGACTCTTGCATATCAGCCGTCCGCTGCTTCAACATTGGATGCTTCGACACCGCTCAATACGGAACCGCAAGCGGCTCCCGCGCAAGAAGCTGTATCTGCGCCTGAACCTGCGCGGCCCAACCTGCTAAGCAGTTTGCGCGAACGCTTCATGCGCCGCGATGATTCAACGTCAGTGGAAGAAGAGCCGGTTGACGCGGCGCCCGCTCCAAGCACCGCCCTGAGTGAGTCGAAGGGTCTGGAACCGGAGCCTTTCGTTCCCGTCCGCTACACGGAAGAATTGCCTGCCGCGCCCGAACCGTCCACAGCGGAAGAAGTCAAACCGGATAAAGAACTGCCTGCGGAAAAAATATCTGCGCCGGTGACAAAACCGTCGCGGAAAAAAATTGCCGCGGCAGACTCGAAGACAATTCCAGCTCCGAGACGCAAATCGGCAAAACCAAGAGCGGTAACTTCCAAAACCGGGGACAAGCAAACGGTTGTAAAAAAAAAGATAGTGCAGACATCAACGAAAAAGAAGAGCGCTCGCCTGAGGAGCGGCTCCTCGCCGCGCAAATTGAGTTCCTCTCGTCCGCGCCGCCCATTGACGAAGACAAAGAAATCAAATCGGAC
>JAJYOO010000147.1 GCA_021796155.1 Chloroflexota bacterium | reverse complement strand
CCAATAGGTGTTGCTGGCCAGCACTTCATCCTTGAGATCGGCGCGGATCATGCCGATGATTTGACGCGGCGTATGATCCATGAACTCCGCCGCCGGGCAGGTTCCCGAGCAAGTTCCGCATTGGATGCATTCCCGGATCGGATTGCCGTGCGAGGCGTACATCATGTTGGCGATTTCATCGCTGAAAGAAAGTTCTGCTGCCATGAATGATCCTCCTATCGCACCGGGGTTTTGGACTTTCTCTCTTCTGCCAGCTTCAAGAGAGTGCCCACTTTTTCCAGCAGGAGCTTCGGCTCCACCGGCTTCTCGACCAGCTCGTCGGTCTCGACGAAATGCGGATGGACCGATTGGCCCGGGAAGAGGAAAGCGATCTGTTCCCGCAGCCCCGTGATGATCAGGACGGGCATTTCCTTTAGCTTCGGATCCTTTCGGATCTTCCGCGCCAAAGCCACGCCCTCTGCGCCTCTGCCCATCATGATGTCGAGCAGGAGCAGGTCATAATGTTTGCTTTGCAAACTTTGGAATCCATCCTTCGGGTTGTAAGCCGCGTCCACTTTGTAGCTGGCCTTTTCGAGGATGGATTTGATCCCCGCCACAAAATCGGGATCATCATCAATCATCATTATCTGTGCGCTCATAGTTCTCCTTCATATTAAGATTTTAGACTAACGCTCAAGCCGCCGCCGGAAGCAGGGCTACGATTTTGCTGAACCATTTGTTTCCAACGCAGGCTCATTGTGCGACTCAGGATTGATGTTCGGCAAACGAATTACAAAAGTGCTTCCTTTGCCCAATTCACTTTCGACTGAAATCGTTCCGTTATGCGCCTCGACGATGCGGCGGGCGACTGCCAGTCCGATCCCGCTGCCGCGTTCCGAAGCCGGAGCCGCTTTGCCAGAATAGAAGTCGTTGAAAATATAGGGAAGGTCTTCTTTGGAGATGCCGGGACCGGTGTCCGTCACGGAGATCAATACGTTGTTTCCTTCTTCTTCAGCATGGATGTGTACCTGGCTTGCCGCTCGTGAGTACTTGATCGCGTTGCCAAGAATATTGATGACAGTCTCCACCAGCGTGCCTTCATCTCCGTTTACAGGGCGGAGCGATTCGCTGATCGAAGGAACGATTTCGATGTCCTTGCGAACCGCGTGAGGCTGGACAGCCTCGATGGCTTTTGAAACCACGGATGGCATAGAGACGGGTTTGAAGTCATCTCGAATTTTTGAGACATCAACGGACAGCACCCGCAGCCAGGTTTGAATGAGGTTGATCAAATCGCTGATGTTAACCTTCATCCGCTCGAGGCGCTTCCTTTGCTCATTGGTGAGTTGAGCCGATAATTCGTCTGACAAAAAATACAGATTTTGCTGCACCGCGCCGAGAGGCGCTTTCAGTTCGTGCGAAACAATGGCGGCAAAATTCTCCCTCAGCATTTCCTTTTCTTTTCGCAGGGCGATGGTTTCCAGCGTCAACTTTCTTTTATCGAGCCCTCGACGCGTGATCAAACGGAATTCGTCCGGTGTGAACGGCTTGGGCAGGAAGTCATACGCGCCGTTCTTCATCGCTTCGACAGCCGAACTCACCGTGGCGTATCCCGTGATGACAATGCTGACGATCGTCGGGTCGAGCTCGCGGATTCGTCCGATGACATCGAAGCCTGAAATACCGGGCATCTTGAGGTCCACGTAAACGAGATCGGGCTGGAATTCTTTGACGAGTTTCAATCCCGAGTCGCCGCTCATGGCGGTAGCGACCTGGCAGTTCCCTCCCCTCAAGATTTGGGAGCAGGAATCCAGAACCACCTCCTCATCGTCAATGATGAGTATCTTCGATCTATTATCCATGGCTTGCACCGTTTCCATTAGAAGTCACTGGTAATCTGACAATGAAAGTCGTTCCTTTGCCGGGCTCGCTTTCCACCGTGATCGTGCCTCTATGTTCTTTGACAATCCCATAACTGATAGCCAGTCCCAAGCCGACCCCGTGCCCGGTATCCTTGGTGGTAAAGAAAGGATCGAAAATCTTGTCCAGGTTGTCTTTCGCAATTGCCGGGCCGGTATTTGCAAATTGCAGTTCGATGAATTGATCGTCGGGCTCGAATCGGGTTGTGAGTGTCAATCGCCCGTTGCCTTCCATGGCTTCAGCGGCGTTGATGATGATGTTCATGAACACACGCTCGACTTGTGACGGGTCAATGACGGCCTCCGGCAGCGCAGGCTCCAGGCCCCAGATAATTTGGATGTTATGGAACAAGGCTTGCTTTTCCAGCAGGGAAACACAGCCTCTCAGCACCTCATTGACATCGCATAACGTTTTGTCCGGTTTTCTCTGCCGCGAAAAGTCCAGCAGGCCGCGGATGATGTCGCGGCAGCGATTGGCCTGGATCGTGATCTTCTCAAGATTGCTTCTACAGGTCTCGTCCTGGTCACTTGGCATGACTTCGAGAAGCAAGTGAGAATAGGTAACGATTCCTTGCAGCGGGTTATTCAATTCATGAGCCACATTGGCTGAGAGCTGTCCAATGAGCGCCAGCCTCTCTGATTCCATGATTTTTCGTTTGGCAAACTCCTTCAATTCATCATCCCGCTCCTTTAAAGCCGACGCCATTTTGTTGAAAGTATGCGCCAGCTTGCCCAGTTCATCGCCTGATTTGATCTCGACCCTGATATTCAAGTTGCCATCCGCAATTTCCCTGGAAGCCGACACCAGTTTCCCGAGGGGCACGGAAATCCTTTGCGAAATAAAGTAGGCAAAAATCATCGAGCCAAGCGCGCCGATAAACGCAATTGCCAGAAAGGCAAAGATGGTCTGTCGCTCAATATCTGTATATGGCTGTTCGAGAATGCCAACGTACAAAATCCCTATTGTTTCGTTGTGCAGGTCTCTGATTGGCTCATACGCTGTGATGTACCAATTATTCACTACATAGGCCCGTCCCACATAAGGCTGGCCGTTGAGGACAACCTGGTTGTATACACTCTCCATGATGCGCGTGCCGATCGCACGGGAATCATCCCCATTCAGGACATTGGTCGAAATCCCTACATCGTCCTGAAAGATTGTCGCCGTTCCAATATCCTTGTCGTTATATTTCATGCCCTGAAAGACGGTTTGCTTTATCTCGTCAACCAGCCCATAATTCCTGTTCAGTAAGGTTCCGCCGTATAAGATCCCGATCAACTTATCGTTGCGGTCGAAGATCGGAGCCGCCGCCGCCAGCATCATGCCGCTGGTCTCTTCGGTTTCACCTGTAATTCTTGCCATGGGAGTATTGATGAATTTGATGTCGGCTTGCTGGGCAAGGAGTCGAGATTCTTTGCTCAAATCTTCCGCAGATACGATGATCGTGGCGGCTGCAGGCGCCTTTTGAGTAATCGCCGTAGAGATAAGCTCGTTGTGGATCTGGCTGTCCCCATAAATTCCTAAATTACCGGTCCGTAATAAGACATGGCCGTACGCGTCGGTGACGTTCAAGACATCAAGGCCTTCGGCCTCTTTTACTTTGGTCAACTCATCGGCGGCGTCCATGACATTTCCGCTGGTCAGGTCTTCTGCGAGAAAAAGCCTATCTGCTGTCAGATGAACAACGTCATGGATGTGATTCAATCTGCCTTCGTAGATTCCTCTGGCGGAGTTCAGATCGAGATCCACCATTTGCTGGGCTTCCGTCAGGATGCGGTCGTTGATCAGGCGAATTCCCACAATGGTGAAAATCGTGCTGACGATAATAATGACTGCCAGAAAGCTGAGGATGAGTTTGGTGGCAATCGGGATGCGGAAGCCCGTCCGCATGAACGTGTCAATGCCATGCGAAAACCTCGTATTGAAACCTTTGAACCAACCTGCCAAACTTCCGAATGTGCTTTGCATGTTATTCCTGCGGAGTTTTGTTTTTCCGCGGTGCAAAATCATTACAGTGCCGCATAGACCAGCTCGATCAAATCCTTGACTGCCAGGCGTTCTTCGTTGCCTGTGGTCTTCACCGCGTCGCGGAACATCGTGATATCTTTCGGACAAGCGGTAACCAATGTGTTGACTCCATCCAAACTCACCGCCTCGCGCACGCGCGCTTCGCTCGGTCGTTCCTTGACTTCAGCCTCCTTCATCCAAATCCGTCCTCCGCCTGCGCCGCAGCAGAACGCGCGGTCACCATGACGCGGCATCTCGACCAATTCACATCCCGTCGCCTCGATGACTCTGCGCGGCGCATCGTACACGCCGTTATAACGACCTAAATAACATGGGTCGTGATACGTAACTTTGTAGCCAAGTCTCTTGTTGAATTTCAATTGGCCAGATGCGATCAATTGATCGAGCAATTCGGTGTAATGCAAGACTTCCGAAGTCTCCGATCTTGGATATTCATTCTTCACTGTGTTGTATGAATGCGGATCGGTGGTGACTATCTTCTTGTAAGAGCATTTGCCTAGCACGCTGACATTTTTCTCAACCAGCGTTTCAAACAAACCTTCTTCTCCCACGCGGCGCACATCGTTGCCCGCGTTGCGCTCGCCATCGTATAAGATTCCGAAATCCAGTCCGGCTTTCTGGAAGACTTGCGCGGTCTTCGATGTAATTTCTGTCAGCGTTGGACTGTATGAGGCGTAATCGCCAACGAACCACAAATATTCAACGGCTTCGCGGCGTGCATCTTTGATCTTTGACGTAATGGGCTGAGTCCATTTGGCGCGCATTCGCTCGGATTGACCAAACGAATTGCCATACCGTCCCAAATTCGCCAATGCCTTTTGCAATTGCGCGTCCACTTGTCCTTCCGCCACCAGATAACGGCGCATGTCTACAAATGAAGACAAGTGATCAATGAACGCCGGGCAGACTTCTGAGCAAGCGCGACAGGTGGTGCAGCCCCATAATTCATCTGCCGTAATCACGTCGCTGTGTAATTGACGTCCATTTGCTTTTTCCCAGATGTGCGTTCCCACTTTGATCATCATATTCCGCGGCGAAAGAACTTGCGTGCTGGCATACGCGGGACAAACATCCTGGCAGCGCCCCCAGCGCGTGCAGGATTCAAAATCGAGGATTTGTTTCCACGTGAATTCTTTCCACGCTTTCACGCCCACACTATCTGCAGAGCGCGGCGCCGATAATGTCCCTGCTGGCGTGAGCGAATGGAAGAAGATATTGGTTGGCACAGCGGCGATATGAAATAATTTTGTGAACGGCAGGCTGGCAAGAAGAGTGAAGGCGATCAAAATATGAAATGACCACAACGAGAGATGCAAAATGCGATTGGTTGGATCACCAGTCGCAATAAAGAGCGCGGCAATCGCGTTGCCAACCGGCGACCAATTCGCCCAGGATGGCTGTGTCACCGCAATACGCAAACCCTCCACGAGATAACCCGTGATGGCGATCAGGGTCAGCATCCCGAGTACGTACGCGTCGTCGCGGGTGAGAGTCGGCCATGGGTTCTGGAGCCGCTTCGGGCGGAGAATGAAGCGGCGATAGATCGCCATGCCTAAGCCAATCATCAGCAACAGTCCAAAGATATCAAGTGTCAATTCATAGCCGATATAAAATCCATCTTTCAAAAATTGGAATCCAAAGAACAGATGCGTCACATCCCAATCCAGCGTCGCGAGCGCGGTGCCGATGAGCAGGGCGATGATGCCCCAAAAGATGGCGAGGTGCATCACGCCCGCGTAGGCTTCGCTCGCCACGCGCAGCTGCAAAATCGCCTGAGTGAACAGCGTCCGCAGACGCGCACCGATGTGATCGAAACGTTTATCGGGCTGCCCCTGCCGCCAGCGCATCACGCGGCGAACGATGCCATAAACGAAGACAACCGCCGTGATGAATCCCAAAACGTATTGGGCGGTTTCTGCCCATTGCGGGATGTTCCAGAACGTTTCGCGGATCGGCATGGCTTCTCGCTTCCTGCCAGACTTATTTCGCCTGTTTGACTTTCTCGGTCAGCACCTCGACCAGATCGAACAAATCCATTTCGACGCCGTATTTGGCGATGTCGAAGATGGGTGCCTTCGGATCAGTGTTGATGGCGATGATCGTGTCGCTGTCGGTAATGGCTTCGACGTGTTCGGGCGCGCCGCTGATGCCAAGCGTGAAATAAATTTTCGGTTTGACATGCTTGCCAGACTTACCAACGAGGCGCGAGGATGGCAGCCACGCTTGATCAATCACTGGGCGCGAACCCGTTACGACTCCGCCGAGTGCCGTGGCTAAATCTTCGGCGAGCGCGATGTTGTCTTTGTTTTGAATGCCTCGGCCAACAGAGATCAGGATTGGTTCTTTGGCAATATCCACATCACCCGCCTGCGGCTCGACATAATTTTTCAAAGCGACTCTCAACGCGTCCAATGCCGGGACTTCAGCCGGAGTCAGCGTAGGAGGCTGTGTGCTTTTTCCCTCTTCT
>JAJYOO010000146.1 GCA_021796155.1 Chloroflexota bacterium | reverse complement strand
AGACCGGAATATCAATTCCTGCTTCCTTTGCAGCATCCACCACCAACATTCCATCTGGAACGGTGACTTGCTTTCCATCAATTGTGAGCCGTTTCATATACGACGAGAAAATGCATCTCGCCAAAATGGTTCCGCTCGGCGATTTGATCTTTCTCGATCAGGAACGTTGCATCCAATGTGCGCGCTGCATCCGTTTTCAGGATGAGGTCGCGGGCGACGCTGTGCTCGGCTTTGTCCAACGCGGACGCTCGACGCAAATCGCATCTTTATCGGACCCGGGATTTGATTCCGTTTTCTCAGGCAACACCACCGACATTTGTCCCGTCGGCGCGTTGACCACTGCGGACTTCCGCTTCGGCGCGCGTCCGTGGGAATTAAGTTCATCCGCTTCAATCTGTTCGCAGTGCCCGGTAGGTTGCAACATCACGTTCAACACGCGCCGCGAGGCGATGAGCGATGGCAAGATTGTCATCAAGCGCGTGATGCCACGGCAAAATGAAGAAGTTAATGAAATTTGGATGTGCGACAAAGGCCGCTTTGCTTATCACTATGTGGAAAGCGAAAAGCGTTTGAACAAGCCGCTCGTTCATAAAAAGGTAGGGGCGACTGGCCAGTCGCTCCTACAAAAGGCATCATGGGACGCAGCAACACGGGCCGCAGGTGAAGCAATTGCCAAGGCCAAAAAAGATTTGGTCGTGTTGGCTTCCGGGCGTTTATCGAACGAGGATTTGTTCAACCTGAAATCGTTGGCCGACCATATGGAAGGTAAGGCGGTTTTATACACCCACATGGGCGGCGGTGACGTAGTCTCGCTGGTCGGCGTTGGTCAAGGGACGAACTTCAGCGCGATGGGCGTAGGTTCAACCATTGTTGTCGTTGCTTCCGATTTATATGAAGAAGCACCTGTGTGGTATTTGCGAGTCAAACAGGCAGCCAAACGCGGTGCGACGTTGATCGTTGCCAACCCGCGCGAAACCAAGCTTGATCGTTATGCTTCTTTCGTTATCCGATATTCTTACGGCGACGAAGTCAAGACTGTTCATGATCTGACAAAGAAAGGCAAGATCGGCGATGCATTTGTCAAAGCCGAAAATGCTGTGATCTTGTTTGGAAGCGATGGTCTCGGCCTCGATGGTTCAACGGCTCTCGCCACCGCGTGTGCGCGCGTTTTGAATGATACAGAGCATGTCGGCAAACCGAATAATGGTTTGATCGGCGTTTGGCAACGCGCAAATGACCAAGGCGCCTGGGAAATTGGCTTCCGCCCTGAAGAGAATCTTGCAGGAGCACTCAAAGGCAAGACGGTTTATGTCGTTGGTGCGGACCCGGCTGGTGATGATCCTGCGTTAGCCAAGGCTCTTAATGGCGCGGAATTTGTCATCGTGCAGGATTTATTCGAGACCGAAACTGCAAAGCTGGCGGATGTTGTCCTGCCAGCACAGGCATACACTGAACGCGAAGGAACGTTTACTTCTGGTGAACGACGTGTTCAGCGCTTCTATCCTGCCATCCCCGCGTTGGATGGAACCAAGCCAGATTTTGCGATCACATCTCAAGTCGCGAAAGAAGCGGGCGTCATTCTCGAAGGCACATCGGCTTCGGTCGTGTTCGACATTATGTCTGAAGATATTAAGTCCTTTGCCGGTTTGAATTACGCGAAGCTTTCAGAAGTCAAACCGCAGTGGCCGATTGTCGGGCGCAGCGATTTATATTACGGCGGCACGACTTACGAGAACAAAAACGGTTTGGGTGTGCAATTGTCGAGCGCCGCGGACCGTTCGGAAAAGTTCACACTGCCGCGGGTCCAGAAAGTGGAAGAACTTCGTCCGAAGGAAAAGAAATTATTGGCAGTGCCTGTCACCAAACTTTATGATCGCGGCGTGACGGTTGAGTCCGCTCCATTATTGACTCAAAGGATCGGCGAGGCGTTTGTTGCATTGCATCCATCGGTTGCAGAACAATTCGGTGTGGAAGCAGGTGAGCTCGTGAAATTGAGTCTGGATGGCGTCAGCGAAGATGTGGTTGTGAAGATTGACGATACGATCTCGACCGGCGTTGTGTTGGTGCCGCGCTCGATGGGGCTTCCCATTTCTGAGCCGACCGAAGCCAGCTTGAAAATCGCCAAAAAAGTTGCAGTGAGGTAACGATGGATCTTGCGTTATGGATTGAATTTATCATCAAAGGGTTTATCCTGATATTTGCCGTCCTCACCGGCTTTGCTTATCTGACTCTGTATGAGCGCCGCGCACTGGCTCGTATACAAACGCGCATCGGCCCGAATCGCGCGGGACCGCAGGGCTTCCTCCAGCCGGTTGCGGACGCGGTCAAGTTGATCTTCAAGGAAGAGTTCACACCAGCCGGTGCGGATAAAGTTTTGTTTGTCCTTGCACCGATCATGACGGTTGTGCCTGCCATGATCCTCGCGGCGGTCATTCCGCTTGGGACGCAGTTTATGTTGCCATTCGTGAACGGTCCGATTACATTATATGTTGCCGACATCAATGTCGGTGTGCTTTATCTGACGGCCATCGCCTCGATTGCGGTTTATGGGATTGTGCTGGCAGGCTGGGCGTCGAATAACAAATATGCCATATTGGGCGGTTTGCGTTCTTCAGCGCAGATGATTTCGTATGAGCTTTCGCTCGGACTTTGTTTTGTCATCGCAATTTTGCTTGGCAATTCGATGAGCTTATTTGATATTGTCGAGGCGCAGAAGACGGTTTGG
Organism: Chloroflexota bacterium; assembly: GCA_021796155.1. Next base: position 3,692 of record JAJYOO010000146.1, on the reverse strand, counting down.
TTCGCGCTCGTCCAGCCGGTTGGCGCATTGGTCTTTATGGTCACGACTCTGGCAGAGGTCAACCGCGCACCGTTCGACATGCCCGAAGCGGAACAGGAACTGGCGGCGGGTTATCACTCCGAATATTCCGGTATGAAGTTTGCATTATTCTTTATGGCTGAATATGAAAAGATGATCGTTATCAGCATGATCGCGGCCACGCTGTACTTCGGTGGTTTCCGCGAATTTTGGTTCTTGCAGAATACATGGTTCAGTGTGGATCAGCACTGGTGGCTTGGCCCAATCTATCTTCTGTTGAAAGTCGTTGTATTGTTGTTCTTCATGATCTGGGTGCGCGCAACCTGGCCGCGCATTCGCTATGATCGATTGATGGCGTTTGGCTGGAAAGTTTTGCTGCCGCTGTCGTTGGCGTTGGTCTTCATCACCGCGCTGGGCATTTTGCTCGCGAACCAATTCGGCGCGATCTACATTTGGATGATCCCAGTATTATCCATCATTGCCGGTTTGTTTGCAGCTTTAATGGTGAACTTAATGCTGAGAAGGAAGGTGGCTCATGCTTAGAGAATTGACGCGTGGTCTCGGCACGACGCTCAAATCCATGTTTGAGCGGCCGGTGACCGTTCAATATCCGGAAGAGAAGCGGCCTGTTCGCCCGCGCTTCCGCGGTCGTCACGTGTTGAAGCGCTACGACAACGGACTCGAAAAGTGCATCGGATGCGCGTTGTGCGCCGCGGCTTGTCCTGCGGACGCAATCTTTGTCGAAGCCTCGGAAAATACAGATGAGAAACGCTTCTCACCCGGCGAACGTTACGCGTCCACGTATGAGATCAACATGCTGCGCTGCATCTACTGCGGTTTTTGCGAAGACGCCTGCCCAACAGAAGCTATCGTGCTTGGTGATAATTACGAGTTGAGCTTCACGGATCGTCGTGATGCGATTTACGATAAGAACATGCTGCTCGAACCCGCTCCCGCGAATATGCAAACCACACCGCAGAAGACTCCATCGGGCGTGTTCACGCGGTCCGTGCCGGATATGAAGGACCCGCAGGATTAATCATGACATCTGATCTGATAACCTTTGCTGTTCTTGCTCTGATTGCCATCGCAGCTGCGTTAGGTATGTTGCTCAGCCGCAACGCGGTGTATTCGGCATTGTTCCTCGTTTTGAATTTTGGAACGGTGGCAATCTTCTATATTCTGTTGAATGCGCCGTTCATTGCGCTGACTCAGGTCAGCGTGTACGCGGGCGCCATCATGGTGCTGTTCCTGTTCGTCATCATGCTTCTGGGAACGGAAACATTGCCAACATCGAAGGCGCTTCCGTGGCAGAGACCGCTGGCATTCGTTCTCGCTTTGATTTTGGCAGGTGAGGCAGCTTATCTGCTTTTCTTCCGCAATGTGACGAGCGGGACGATCCCTCAGCCGGTTCAGACTTTTGGAAGTCCTCAAGCAATCGGACAGGCATTATTCAATCAATATCTGCTGCCGTTTGAAGTCACGTCTGTTTTATTGCTGGTAGCCATGGTTGGTGCCATCGTATTGACGATCAAGAAGAAAGGAGAGCAGTAGATGGTTCCAGTTGAATACTACGTTGCGCTCTCTGCAATTTTATTTACCATCGGCGCGCTGGGCGTATTGATTCGCCGCAACCCGCTGATCATTTTTATGTCCATTGAATTGATGTTGAATGCGGCGAACCTTGCGATGGTGGCCTTCACGCGCGTTTATCAAATTCTCGAAGGCCAAATTTTTGTTTTCTTTGTGATGACGGTCGCGGCGGCGGAAGTGGCGGTCGGCTTGGCTCTGATCGTGGCGATCTTCCGCACGAAGCACAGCATCAACATTGACGAAATGAACAGCCTCAAGGGATAACCATGACGTTCTTTTATCTCGCTCCCTGGATTGTCTTTTTCCCAGTCATTGGTTTGCTGGTCAATATGATTTTTGGCGGCCGGTTCAGTGAAAAAGTTATTGGCACGATCGCCAGCCTTGCGTCCGGGCTTGCATTTGTTGTCTCGGTTTTGTTGGCTTATTCACTGACGCAACATCCCGAAGCTTTCCGCTGGACGATTGGCGAGTGGATTCATATCGGGACTCTGCAACTCGATTGGACCTTCCGCGTTGATACATTGTCCACAACGATGATGCTGGTTGTCTCTGGCGTTGGGACGCTGATTCACATCTACGCCATCGGATACATGCACGAGGATGTGCGCTTCAAATCGGATCTCAAGCGGTTCCGCCGTTTCTTTGTTTTCCTCAACCTGTTCATCGCTGCCATGATGATCCTCGTGGGCGGCGACTCGTACCTGATGTTGTTCGTCGGCTGGGAAGGCGTGGGACTTTGCTCCTTCCTGTTGATCGGTTTCTGGTACGAGATGGACACACTGGCGCGTCCATCGTGGGCCAATTCAGAGGCGGCCAAGAAAGCAATGATCGCCAACCGCATCGGCGACTTTGGATTTTTAATCGCCTCGTTCCTGATGTTCTGGGCATTTCACAGCTTGCAATTTGATCAGGTTTTCCAACAAGCGCCTGCGATTGCCGCGGCGAATCCTGGTTTGATCACGGCCATTACGCTCTTCCTGCTTTTGGGTGTGACCGGCAAATCGGCGCAGATTCCGCTCTTTGTCTGGCTGCCCGACGCGATGGCCGGCCCGACCCCGGTTTCGGCGTTGATTCATGCTGCGACGATGGTGACCGCGGGTGTGTATCTCATCACGCGATCTGCCGCGTTGTACGTGACGGTTCCTGCCGCGCAATACATCGTAGCGATGGTCGGCGCATTGACCGCTCTCTTCGCTGCGACGATTGCGACTGGCCAATATGACATCAAAAAAGTTCTGGCCTATTCAACGATCAGCCAATTGGGTTTTATGGTCGCGGCTGTTGGCATGGGCGCGTTCGCGGCGGGGATGTTCCATCTCATCACACATGCTTTCTTCAAAGGCTTGCTCTTCCTCTCAGCCGGTTCCGTCATCCTCGGCATGGAACGCGGACATCATCACCTTGCTCATCATGCGGAACATGGTAAAGGTCACGAAGAAAATCGCGCTGAGCGGACGCTGAGCAAAGGCGAAGCGGAAGTCGAAGTGTTTGATCCCGGTGACATGCGTAACATGGGCGGGCTTCGCAAGACCATGCCGATCACGTTTTGGGTTTATTTGATCGGCGCGCTGGCATTGGGAGGCGTATTCCCATTTGCGGGTTTCTGGTCGAAGGATGAAATTCTCGCCAATGCGCAGCAACTCGGGTTTACTGCCGTTTACTGGCTGCTGGCAATTGCCGCCTTCTTTACCGCTTTCTATATGGGTCGTCAGATCTTCATGGTGTTCTTTGGCAAGCCGCGCCATGAGGCCGCCGCGAAAGCGGAGGAAAGCCCGAAGGTAATCACCATCCCGCTGATCGCGCTCGCCACGCTTTCCGTCCTGGGCGGAGCGTTGAACTTCCCCGGCGTGGAAACGTTGACCAAATGGCTTGAACACACCGTCGAATTCATCAAGCCCAGCGAGTTCGTGTGGAGCGTTGCGTTGATCTCCACCGCGCTGGCATTGCTTGCCATCCTGATCTCCTGGCTTCTCTACGGACGCGAGCCGCTCAAAGAAAAGCAGATCGATCCGCTCAAGAAAATGTTCGGACCAATCTTCACCGGCATGGAACGCAAGTGGTTTGTGGATGAAGGTTACAAG
>JAJYOO010000145.1 GCA_021796155.1 Chloroflexota bacterium | reverse complement strand
GCTCCCGTGACAATTCCAACAGCAACCTCAGCAATATTGTCAAAATAATAAACGCCTGAGTTCTCTTTTGCCTTTTTCAAAACTTCACGCTCTGCACTTGAAAGTAAAGCTAGCATCCACTTTCCCTTTACAGTTTCTCCGTTTGTATATTTGGCCCTTTCAAAATAACCTTCTGGATTTTCGGCGAGAAAATCTTTGCTTCGAGTTGCGATGATTGATACACCCCTAAAGTGTTCATCTGGTTCATTCTTTTTTTCTACTAACAACAGAACTGCGCCTTGAAGCGTACCTTCAAACCATATTTCTTGAGGGTCGAAAATCAAAACGCGAGAGCAAACCTTTGTCAGATAGACGCGCAGGGATTCCGCATGAAGTATATGCAGCAATTCCGAGGGAACAACCATTGCCAGCCTGCCGCCTGGGCGCAATAAAGCCAAAGAGGATATAACAAAAGGAACCCAAGCATTTGTATGCTTTGTGAATGGCAGATGAAAGACTTTGAAAATCTGCTCCGAAATGTTTTGTAAATTACTATCTAAATATTGATAGCGAATAAATGGTGGATTTCCTATAACAGCATCAAACTGAGGAGGATTTAGTAACTTTGCAAGTGACCAGCCAAGAAAATCTCGGCTCTCAATTTCAACTTCAACTTTCTTGAATTCATTAGCCGCCTGCCTTGCTTTGCGAGCTTCAACAGGTTCGATTTCAAATGCTTTTATTGACTTCAAGCCATTGGTATTTAATCTTGAAAGGCCATACAAAAACACACCATCACCACAACTCGGTTCCAAAATGGATTTTGGATGGATATTCAAAACCCATTTCAAAAGAAATGCGGCAATGTCGGGGTTCGTATAATAACCACCGCGCAGTTTGGTTGGCGATTCGTTAATCTTGAAGTTCATTCTCAGTCAACTTCAGTTACCAGCACAAATATTCTATAATTATTATAAAGCCTTATACGAATTTAGCAAGAGTAATTATGCTTTATATTACAAGCGCCTTTTATATGCTCATCAATGTTCATTTATGTTTATCTGTGGTTAAATTACTTCATGCCCACTAACTCCGCGTCCCAACTCCTGACTCTCAAAGGCGGCCTGCGATGGCGACCAACGGAAACAGAAATGACAGTAAATGTTTCGCCCCTGAAATGCCAGGGCATCAAAACGAAATTGGTCGAATGGATTAAAGATCATGCCATGCTCGAAAAAGACGGAACATGGATCGAGCCGTTTATGGGTTCGGGCGTGGTTGGATTCAACGTGCGCCCTAACCGCGCTGTTTTTGCAGATGTGAATCCACATATTGTCAATTTCTACAATGCAATCAAACGAGGCGAGATCACGGCAGGCGTTGCTAAAGAGTTCCTCGAAAAAGAAGGCGCACTACTTCAAGCCAAGGGCGAAGATCATTATTACAAAGTGCGCGAACGTTTCAACGAAGACTGCAATCCTTTGGATTTGCTCTTTTTGAACCGCGCGTGCTTCAATGGCGTGATGCGCTTCAATAAAAAAGGCGCGTTCAATGTTCCCTTTGGCCATAAACCGCAGCGTTTTGCGAAAGCCTATATCACAAAGATTGCGAATCAAATTAAATATGTGACTCAGGCGGTCAATCAATATGATTGGCAATTTGCCTGTGCTGATTTCGAGAAAACAATTGTTTCCGCTTCACAAAACGATTTTATTTACTGTGACCCTCCGTATATTGGCAGGCACGTGGATTATTTCAACTCTTGGTCTGAAAATGAAGAACAAAGGCTTTACGATTTACTTGTTGCCATACCTACAAAATTCATTCTTTCAACGTGGCACAGCAATCGCTATCGTACCAATCCTGCCATTGAAAAATATGTTAATCGCTTTACCATTTTGACCCGTGAGCATTTTTATCATGTGGGAGCGAGCGAAAAGAATCGTAATCCGATGCTCGAAGCAATTGTTCTCAATTACAACCCTGTGCCGAAAGTGGAAGTTCAATTAGAAAAGCAAATGGCTCTATTTGAAAAGTCACATAAAGATGATTATGTGGTTTATACGCCAGCCACTGACAACTGATTACTGACCACTGGATATTGAGATGCTCATCGGCTCTCACTAAAAACAAGACTTCCGAAGTCTTTAGGACTTCGGAAGTCTGTAATTCGCAGGCTCTATCTAACGTGAAAGCTTTGTTACCTGCGGGATCTTTGTGGCTTTCGAAATTAACCGCAGGGCTTCGTTGACAGCTTCGTCATTCGGGAACGCCTTCGCAATTTCAGGCTCCAGTACAACAACATTGCTCCCAATCCTGCGTTTGGGATCAAAACGTCCCTTTGGCACGATGGTCATTTTCGAGAGACCGTATTCCTCTCGCAATTCATAGTCATCCTGCTTCTTCATAGAACTTTTCTTCATTTTTTTGCCAGATATTCTTCTATTACAGCATTCGGCAAAGAATAATAACTGTGGTTAAATTGGACTGGATACTGATCACTGATTACTGGATATCATAATGCTCATCCATTCCGCATCCCAACTCCTGACTCTCAAAGGCGGCCCGCAGCGCGGACGCGCTCTCGGCACACTTGGCATCATCGAAAACGGTGCGGTCATCATCCGTGATGAAAAGATTGTCGCGGTTGGCACAACGGATGAATTACGCGCATCTTTTAAAGATGAACCAACTTTGGATGCGAGCGGATGTGTCATCATGCCGGGCTTCGTTGATCCGCACACGCATCTCATTTGGGCTGGCGACCGCGCCAATGAGTTCGAGATGAAGATGGCGGGCAAGCCCTATCTCGATATTCTCGCGGCGGGCGGCGGAATCATTTCAACTGTCAGGCAGACGCGCACAGCCTCCATCGAATCGCTGATCGCGCAGACACGTCCGCGGCTGTTTCGGATGTTCGCGCACGGCACGACCACCGTCGAAGCCAAGACCGGTTACGGACTGCAAACCGCGACCGAACTTCGCCTGCTCAAGGCGCTGCTGGCGCTCGAAGATGAATGTCCGATTGACATCGCCATCACGTTCCTCGGCGCGCACGCCATTGCGCCGGAATACAAAGATAATCCGCAAGGCTACACCGATCTGGTTTGCGACACGATGCTGCCGACGGTACAGCAATGGTGGCAGACTCACGCGCCGCGGCTGCCTCTTCCGTTTGTGGATGTATTCTGCGAAGACCGCGCTTTCACGCTCGAACAATCGCGCCAAATCCTGACCCAGGCGCGGGCTTTGGGATTCCCGTTGAAGATCCACGCGGACGAGTTCGACAACCTCGGCGGCGCGTCGCTGGCCGTCGAGTTGGGCGCGGCCTCTGCGGACCATCTCGTGAAAACCTCGGACGCGGATATTGCCGCGCTTGCCAAATCGGATACGGTCGCGGTTTCACTTCCATGCACGCCGTTTGGACTCGCCGAACACGAATATACGCCTGCAAAAAAGATCATCGAAGCAGGTGGATTGCTTGCCCTCGCGACCGATTGCAATCCCGGAACGAGTTGGAATGAGTCGATGCAATTTGCAATCGCGCTGGCCTGTCGCTATATGGGTTTGACGCCCGCGCAAGCCATCGCCGCCGCGACCATCAATTCCGCGCATGCCATTCGCAGGTCCGATTTGATCGGTTCGATTGAAGAAGGCAAGCAAGCGGACTTGTTGATTCTTAATATCCCCGATTACCGTCACATCGGGTATCGTTATGGAACGAATCTCGTCAAGCAAGTGGTCAAGCGCGGCCATGTTTATTCGGTGGATGTAGGTTATTATCGGACTGCATAGAAAGGAGTTCAGTTATGTCCATTGATTTTTCGAGTCTCAGTTCCATCATTTGGATCATCGGTCTTCTCGTCGTCGTGATGATCGTCCTTGGCGTCCTGGGTTTCATCTTCAGGCATATCTTCCATTGGTTTGCGCGCGGCTGCGGGTGCATCGGAACGATCCTTGTGATCTTGATCGCCTTGCGCCTGCTGAGGGTTCTCTAACGTTTGCACATAAATTCAAAATTCAGATGTCGTTGCGAAGCAAGCTCCCATTGAGATGACGAGACTGCTCCGGGAAGGGCGCCTTCGGCGTCGCAGCGGCATGATAGACACATCCCGGCATATCTAAAATAACCCAGGTTGCCACCTTGCGGCGATCGTAAAAGATTTAACGCAATACTGAACTCTGTGTTCTTCAGCGTCGCGTTAAGAAGTCCCGCTCCAGACGTTTCAAGGAATGCAGGTGGCAGCTTACGTTGAGTACACCGGGGCGAACGGCGGATTACGCGGAAAAAATTAAAAAGAATCCGTGTGCTGAATCGCGGCAACTCCCAGAGAGCCAGATTAAATTTGGAGCGATCTTGTGCTGGATTTGATAAAATACCCGCCTGTCAACAACTCGGAGGAAACATGCAAATTGATATTATTGGAATCCCGATTGATCTCGGCGCAGACCGCCGCGGCGTGGACATGGGTCCCAGCGCGATCCGTTACGCGCATCTGCAAAAGAAACTCGAAGCGCTTGGTTACATCGTCGAAGACAAAGGCAACATCGAAGTGCCCATTGCCGAGATGTGTTCCATCCACGATCCAAAACTAAAATATATTGACTGCATCGTTCCGATGTCGCGGCGCGCGGCGGGCGCGGTTTCCACTTCGATGCAGGCCGGGCATTTTCCGCTGGTGCTGGGCGGCGATCACAGCCTGTCCATCGGTTCGATCCGCGGCGCGGCCAGGTTCAAAAAGCTCGGCGTGATTTGGATCGATGCCCACGCGGATTTCAACACCGACAAAACCACGCCGTCCGGGAACATTCACGGGATGCCGCTGGCCGCGCTGTGCGGACTCGGGGACGCGCGATTAACTCGATTGTGGGACGAGCCGCTTCCGGTCGCGGACCCGGGGCGGGTTGCCATTATCGGAGCGCGGGATCTCGACGCGGGCGAAAAAGTCAACTTGCGCGAGGCCGGTGTGATGGTCATGGGCATGGAACAGATTGACCGCTTCGGGATGGTGGCCGTCATGGAGAAAGCCATCGAACACGTCTCCCGTGATACAGACGGCATTTATCTTTCATTCGACATGGACGCCATGGACCCGCGTCACGCGCCCGGCGTTGGGACGCCTGTCCCTGCCGGCCTGACCCAGCGCGAAGCGCACCTCGCCTGCGAGATGATTGCGGAAACCGGCAGGCTGACCGGCATGGACATTGTCGAAGTCAATGCCATTCTCGATATCCAGAATCAAACTGGCGCGCTGGCGGCCGAATTTGTCTTGTCGGTGCTTGGAAAACGAATTTGGAACAGTGATTAGTTGGCAAAATTGTAAGAAAGCACTAAAATACACTTATGAATGTTCCGCGCGGTCCATTGCTGATCGTGGAAGATACTGCAGATACTCTCAACCTGTTAAGAGTAACGCTGGAGTTCAAAGGATATCGCGTGATAACCGCCCGCAACGGGCGCGAGGCCCTGGAGGCTGTTCAAAGGGAGCTCCCGGCTGTCATCATCACCGATATTTTGATGCCCGGGATGGACGGCTTTAGCCTTGTCCAGAGACTGCGTATCAATCCAGGGACACGCAATATCCCGGTCATTTTTCTGTCGGCCACTTATATTTCCCCGGAGGATAAGCAGTTCGCAATGACTCTGGGGGCGAGCCGCTTCATCGAAAAGCCAATTGATACTGAAGATTTTCTGAAAACGATTTCTGAATTATTCACGAAGGATACGCCCGAGTCGCCCCAGCCGCTGGACGAGCAGGAGTTTTATGAAGGCTACCAGAAGCGGTTGGAAGTGAAACTCCAGCACAAAGCGACACAAATCTCCCGGACCGAGCACTTGCTCGAAACCCTGCCGGAGGAAGAGAAGCCGCCCTTCAGGACGACTCTTCGCCAGGCTCGCGAGGAGCGCGAAGAGATCGAGCAGGAACTTGCCCAGATTCGCGAACTTCTCAGGAAAACTACGAAGTCCAAGTAATGGCCCAACCCACAATATCCGAACTTGAGGAACTGGCCCGACGCGCCGGATCCATTTTGCGCCAGAGCTACAATAAAAAGCACCAGGTTTCTTACAAAGGTGTGATTGACCTCGTCACCGAAGCGGATCGCGCTTCGGAAGATTTCCTGCTGGGCGAAATCAACCAGCGCTGGCCCGGCAGTTATATTATGTCCGAGGAAAGCGGCGTAACGCAGGGAAGCAACGGCTTGAGCTGGTTCGTTGATCCGCTGGATGGAACGGTCAATTATGCCCATCACATTCCAATCTTTTCGGTCTCCATTGCGTATGCTCATCAAGGAGTCCTGCAGCTCGGCGTTGTCTACGACCCCATGCACGACGAGCTGTTTGAAGCTCGGCGTGGTAGCGGAGCGACATGCAATGGCAGTCGGGTGCACGTATCGCATCGCGACGACCTGCGCGTCGAGGTGGAAGGCATGCGCCTGGC
>JAJYOO010000144.1 GCA_021796155.1 Chloroflexota bacterium | reverse complement strand
TAGGCTTCTTGTTCATCAAGTCGCAGGTTTGCTTCCAGCTTCCTTCAGACCTCACCTCACGGTGACGCCCTTGCTTTCGGCTAACAGTTGGTGCAATCAACCTCTGTCAGAGTCTTTCACTCCTTAGATAGTGTTTTAAAAGTGGTCGAGTAAGATTGGAGAATGACCAAATTCAACCAAACCTACTCGACCGATCTCAAGTATACCGAATGGCAACAGATTTTGGAGTTCTTTCCAACTTTTCAAATAGGCCGTCCACCCAAATGGGAAAAATGGCAGGTCATCAATGCGATTCTATACGTCAATCGTACCGGATGCCAGTGGCGGATGTTGCCCGTCAATTTTCCTCCGTGGCGAACGGTATATTTCTACTATTGGAGTTGGCAACGAGACGGTCTGTGGCTGCGGATCAATGAGGTCTTGGTGAAGAAAGTACGAAAGAAAGCTGGACGCAATGAGCGTCCCAGTGCGGCGGTGATTGACAGCCAGAGTGTAAAGACTTCGGAAGGTGGTGAAGAACGCGGCGTGGATGTGCATAAGCAAACGCCGGGCAGGAAGCGACACTTGGTGGTGGACGTTTTGGGATTGGTGTTGCTGGTGGTAGTGCATAATGCTAGCATCCAGGATGGAGCCGGAGGCTTGTTGACCTTGCAAAAACTGTTTGAGCATATCAAACATAACCTTCATAATCGCTGGTGCCGCTTGAAACTCATTTGGGCGGATGGTGGCTATCCTTCGATCATCGATGAAGTTCGCCAACGATTCGGTTGGACCTTGCAAATCGTGAAACGTTCGGATGACGTCAAAGGTTTTCAAGTGATCCCTCACCGCTGGGTCGTCGAACGAACCTTCGGATGGTTAGGCCGTTACCGCCGTTTAGCTCGCGACTACGAGCACACCACATTATCCAGTGAAAGTATGGTGTATATCGCCAGTTCCCGGCGTATGCTAAAAATGCTCGCAACATGACTATTAAAACGCTCTCTTAGTCAACGCCCATGCTGGGCGTACAAACCAAAATCTCGGAAGCCGCAAAGCTTCCGAGATTTTTGATCTCTATCGGGGATTGAAGCGAATGGACATCGGAGTTATTTCGTGAAGCACGTGAAAGTGCGAAACCTCCGAGTTCTTTTATGCCCCGTGCGGCTTGACGCGCCGCCACGTGCCGACAACATAAATAATGACCGCGGCAATTTCCAAAACACGTCCGATCAAAAAGGTGACAGGAATCCAAAGTTGCAAAGCAACGCTCAACACGCCCGCGTTCAACAACAGGAACGCTGCCCAAATCACTTTTTCGTTGCCGCGTGAATGCGGAGGAGCCAACCCGAAGCGGGGAAAAATCCAGAAAGCCATGCCCATCGCCAATTGCACCAGCCAGCCGACCAATAAAAATTCTATGTGAATGGGAAGCACGGTCATGATCGCCGGATCATATGAAATTCCGTCCTGCGACAGCATCAACGCGCCAAGCGTAAAACCGACCAGCAAATAAATCATCGAAGCGCGAACAAACCAGGCAGATAAGCGCGGCATTATTTCTCTCGCACGCGATTCCAGCTATTGAGGACAAACGTCAGCCCAGCGCAAAATTGAATTACCGCCGCGCCGACCAAAGTCCAGCCCGCGAACGGATTGGGGTTGACCGATTGAATCGGTTCGGCAATCGCGCGCATGATCAATCCCACATTCAACAATCCATATGTCCACCAGCCGAGCAATTCATTGCCGCGCGGCTTCTCCGTCGAATACTTTGGGAACATCCAATATACAACGCCGAAGACCAATTGCGTCAGCCAGCCAAAGACCAGAAGATGTATGTATACGGAAAAGAGTTCGCCAAGTATTGTGAGGTTGAACAGTGATTGCGCCGCCAAAAGCAAACCGGCGACCAATGCAAGTGCAAGATAGACAAAAGATGTTTTAATGAACCAGCGAGTTAAGGTTGGCATATCTTTATTCTAGCAAAGACTTGAAGATTTGTGGCGTCACAATTTCAGTCGAAGGTATAATCCCCGCCCGTGGACATTCAAACTTACCTTAGACGTATTGATTACGACAAGCCGGTCCAGCCGAATTACGAAACCTTATGCGGATTGCAGCGCACACACATGTTGAGTGTGCCATTTGAAAACCTTGATATTGTTCCGCTCCACCGCCCCATTCAACTTGAAGAAGCATCATTGTGGGATAAGATCGTCGTCCGCAAGCGCGGCGGGTTCTGTTATGAACTCAACGGCATGTTTGCATGGCTCCTCAAGCAAATTGGTTTTGATGTCACCTATCTCAACGGCCGTGTCTATCGCGAGGACGGTTCGCTCGGCATTGACTTCGATCATCTCGCGCTGCTGGTGCGCGCTCCCGGCGAATCCAAATGCTGGCTGGCCGACGTTGGCTTCGGAGATTCATTCATGGAGCCGCTGGATTTCGAATCAAACGTTTACCATGTGGAGGGTCCGCGCACCTATAAACTTGAACAAGCAGACGGCGGTTACACAACATGGCAACGCGACCTCGACGGGGTATGGAACCATCAATACTTCTTCGATCTGACGCCGCGCAAATATCCTGATGATTACCTAGCAGCCTGTTCTTACCATCAAAATCCCGAAACGTCCTTTTTTGGACAGAAGAGTCTCATCACCATCGCTACAGCCGGTGGCCGCGTCACTATGGAAGAAAATAAACTTATTGTTACAAAAGACGGTCAGAAAGTGGAAAGGGCAATAAGCGAAAAGGAATATCCAATCCTACTGAAACAATATTTTGATGTCATCTTATAAAAAACTCGGAAGCCTTTAGCGGCTTCCGAGTTTTTTATAAGTGTCCCATCGCGGCAACGGATGGTGGATTTTTTCACAACCGTGCTATACTAGGCCGCACATCAACCATTACATCGCGGGAGGGATCCATGCACAAGGGTAAGGCACTTCGTCTTTTATCGGCGATCGTTCTAAGTCTGATTGGCATTTTAACAGTTGTTGTAATCGGCCCCGAGCCATCCACGCGTGAAGCAGAATTGCCAAATAGCCTGGGCTTCGGCTTCATCGTTTCAGGCGTCGCGACTTTGTTTCGCGAATGGTTCGTCTTGAAAACCGAGACGGACGAATCAGCAGAAGTCATCGCGGCAAAGACTCTCGATTTGATGAAGGATACGCCGGTCGGGACCAAGGGGTTGAAAATGGTCACAGATGAACGACGCGGCTATAGCGGATACTATAGCTGGCCGACCGTCACCGAACCGCAGGAACTATTCTTCGCCGGCCGCTCGGTTCTTAATCGCATCAACAACGATTTGCTCAACCTGCACTTTGGGAATGCCGAAGAAGTACTCGCGAGAAAATTAAAGGACGGTAGTTCCATCACCGTACTTTTCCTCGACCCGCGTTCAAACTTGATCGAACGCCTGGCAGATGAAGAAGGTCAGTCCAAAATGGAACTGCTTTCCGATATTGCCTTTTCTGTCGGTGTTTGCTCACGCCTGTATCCGCTCTTGAGAAATACGCAGTTGCGGCCCAGTGCGGAGCTTCACATCCGCGTATACGATGAAGTTCCCAATTTTGCCTTCCACCGCGAAGATAAAAAGATCATCGTCGGATTCTATTTTGCAACCTCCATCGGCTCGACCTCCGCGGCCTTCGAAACGATTGACGATGAAACCGGCAAGTTTTTTCAGGGACATTTCGACACGGTCTGCTTCCGCTCCAAAAACAGCAGGCTGCTCGAAATCGCGCCGCAAACAATGGCGGCCAGGTTCAATTCAAATCTCTATGAGATACTTTGTTCATCGCTTGTAAAGGACCTTGGCAAAAGACGCGCGGAAGGTTTAATCGCGGGCGCGATTGATCCGACGAAGGACAACGGCGACTAGAATTCCTTCGACATTTCGAACTGCGCTTCTTCCCCGGACGGAAAGCGGATACCGTTTTATCAAACCCGGAGGCAGCTGATGCCTTCGGGTTCTGTTATACGCCAGTGCTATAATTCCAAAACTTTAATTGCCAAAGGAAAATCGGATTCGCCGTGAATAAATTGCTCATCCTTTCGCGCTTCGAAACGGACTATCACCGTCTGGTCGAAGCTGCCAACCTCCCCGATTTGAAAATCGTGAACGCGGCAGACCATGACTGCAACATCATTTTGGGCGAGCCGAAATTGATCCACGACGCGCTGCCCAATCTGCTGCACGTTCAATGGGCGCAATCCATTTTTGCAGGCGTCGAGCATTTATTGGACTCGTCCCTGCGAAGAGATTACATCCTGACAAATGCCCGCGGCGTGTTCGGCGCATTGATGTCGGAATACGTCTTTGGATATTTGCTGATGCACGAACGGCACATTTTCGAGCGCTTCAAATCCCAACAGGAAAATCACTGGGATAGAACAGTCACGGGGCAATTGCGCGGCAAGACAATTGGCTTGCTCGGCGTTGGCTCAATTGGAGCGCATCTTGCAGGCACGGCAAAACACTTTCAAATGAAAGTCCAGGGTTATACGCGTGAAAGCAGATCATGCCCCGATGTTGACCGATATTTCCACAACGATCAGCTTCTTGAATTTGCGAACGGCCTGGATTATCTCGTCAGCGTTTTGCCAAACACCAAAGATACGCGTCACATCGTTGATTCAGCTTTGCTGGACGCATTGCCGCCCCACGCCGTTTTCGTCAACGTTGGACGCGGCAGTGCGGTGGACGAGTCCGCGTTGGCAGACGCGCTCGATGACGGGAAGATTGCATCGGCCATTCTGGATGTCTTTGAGCAGGAGCCGCTTCCAAAAGACCATTTCTTCTGGCACACAAAAAATTTGTTGATGACGTTCCATACGTCCGCACCAAGCATTCCCGAGGATATCACGCGTTTGTTTGTAGAAAATTATGATCTATTCCTTCAAGGCAAGCCGTTGAAATATCAAGTTGATTTTGAGCGCGGCTATTAGCGATGAAAGCTGTTCGCCAGGATAAAATAAAAAGACGCTTTCCGTTTGGAAAGCGTCTTTGATTCGAACTCATCAATCAGCGAATCTTGAACATCTGCATCAATTTCATCGCAAGATTCAAATCGCCACCGAGTTTGATCTTGCCTTCCATGAAGGCCTTCATGCCGTCCAATTCGCCGGTAAAGATTTTGATGTAATCGGCAGAGTCGGCAGTCAGCGTCATCTTCGGCGTAGGCGCGTCACCTTGTGCGACCGCGCATTTGCCATCTTTGATGATCGCATACCAATCTCCGGGCTCTGCGCCCGTGAATTTGAATTGAATGACCGCATCCAGTCCGGCAGCTTTCTCCGGCAAAAACGCACCAGGCATTTTGGACATCAGGTCAGAAATTGTGAGAGGCATTTCGATTCTCCTTTTTGGTTTTCAACACAAAGGCACAAAGTTCACAGAGATTCACTTTGCGAGCACAAAGAAAAAGAGCCTGTGTACTTCGTGCCTCAGTGGTGAGAGATTACTGTAGATTCTCAAAGATCGCCGCGGCGCCCATTCCACCGCCGATGCACATCGTCACCATGCCATACTTTGACTTGCGACGACCCATCTCATAAACCAATTGCGTAGTGAGTTTCGCATCTGTGCATCCAAGCGGATGACCAAGGGCAATCGCTCCACCGTTGACATTGACCTTGCTCTCGTCAATCTCAAGTTTTCGCAACACTGCCAGCGACTGTGCGGCAAAGGCTTCGTTCAATTCTATCAGGTCAATATCGTTGAGCGAAAGTCCCGCAACTTTCAGCGCCTTGGGAATGGCGACAATCGGGCCGATGCCCATCAACTCAGGCGGGACGCCTCCGACCGCGAACGAGACGAATCGAGCCAACGGCTTGAGTCCCAGCGCCGCGGCTTTCTCTGCAGACATCACCACAACTCCCGCCGCACCATCGGACATTTGCGATGAATTTCCCGCAGTCACAACGCCGCCTTCTTCATAACCCCCGTCAACATAACCGCTTCGCTGCTCGACTACAAGAACAACACTTTCACATTCGCCATAAGCAGCGCTGGCAAGCCCGTAGAGCGTGCGTTCTTCAACGTGAGCCTCGACGGCGCATATCCCTATTCCGGGAACGTCTCAAACGGAACTGCACGGTATTCCCTTCCCGCGGGCAGCGTGATCTCCTACGGCAACATGACGTTCGATTTCAGGATGTTCGGCGAAGCCTATGCATATTCGGCATCGCACAACAAGACCGTGTTCACCATACCCGTGTTCTACATAGAGTACGGGGTTGTCGCCCTTGTGGTGGCGCTGCTAAACGTGATAGCCAAGCCTCCGGAACGCGATGAGTACTATATAGACGTGCAGGAGCTGCCGCCAAAGGAGAAGGCGAAGGTCAAGCTAAAGAAATCCGAAATTGCCAGCGTCTTCGACAGGGCCAACGCGACTTATAGGTGGAAGTACATGCCTTTGTCAACGGAGGAA
>JAJYOO010000143.1 GCA_021796155.1 Chloroflexota bacterium | reverse complement strand
ATCATTGAATATTCGCCGTGATCTTGTTTGGCATTCCTGCGGAGAAAGATCCAATCGGTTTGGAAAATTTTTCCGATAACGGAATCGTCCAACGAGCAGTACAAGCCATCAAAAAAGAAATTCCCGAAATGGTTGTCGTGACCGATGTTTGTCTGTGCGAATATACCGATCACGGGCATTGCGGAATTTTGAATACAGGCGAACACTATCACGATCATTTGCCTGAAGGTTATGTGCTGAACGATGAAACGCTCGATGTGCTTGGGAAGGTGGCGGTATCACACGCTGAATGTGGTGCGGACATTGTCGCGCCATCGGGAATGATGGATGGAATGGTCGGAGCAATCCGCGGCGCGCTGAACGAAAGCGGATTCGAGAATACGCCGATTTTGTCTTACGCGGTGAAATATGCCTCCTCGTTTTATGGGCCATTCCGCGAAGCCGCGGAAGGCGCACCGAAATTTGGCGATAGAAAATCGCATCAGATGGATCCCGCCAATGTGCGGGAGGCATTACGTGAAGCCGCACTGGATGTGGACGAGGGTGCGGACATGTTGATGGTGAAGCCCGCACTGGCATATCTTGATGTGATTCGCGTCGTGAAAGATACGTTCCCCGAATTGCCGATGGCGGCATATAACGTCAGCGGCGAATATTCAATGATCAAAGCTGCCGCAGCGAACGGTTGGATTGACGAAGCAAAGGCAACGCTCGAAACGTTGACTTCGATCAAGCGCGCAGGCGCGGATTTGATTATTACGTATCACGCGTTGGAAGCAGCGCGATGGTTAGCAAGTTAGAAGGTTAGCAAGTTAGAACGTTTAAACCTGCGAACTTTCCAACTTTCAAACATGATTTACGGAGACATCAATGACATTATCAAACTTAAGCGGACGCGCAGCATCTGAGCGCTCATTACACAACGAACACATGGTTCATGCAGACTTCAATCTTGCGCCGTTTACGATTGCATGGGAGGTGACGCGCGCTTGCGCTTACGCGTGCGTGCATTGCCGTGCCGACGCGCAACATCAACGCGACCCGCGCGAACTTTCCACGGACGAAGCCAAGGCATTGGTTGATCGTCTCGCCGCGTTTGGCAATAATCCCATTTTGGTTTTCACGGGCGGCGACCCGATGATGCGTCCCGATTTGTTTGAACTCATCGTGTATGCTACGCAAAAAGGTTTGCGCTGTTCATTGACTCCAACCGCGACTGCATTGCCGACCAAGGAACGACTCGAAAAGGCACGCGACGCTGGCATCCGAAGAATTGCACTATCACTCGATGCGCCGCGTTCCGAAGTCCATGACGCGTTTCGCCAAGTGTCGGGTTCGTGGCAGCGCACGATGGATATTTTGCATCGCGCCCAGGATGTCGGCTTGAGCGTGCAAGTCAATACGACCGTATCAAAACATAACGTGGATATTCTGGATGAAATGATTCCGTTCATTCAGGAAGTCAACGCGGTTCAATGGTCGGTGTTCTTCCTTGTTCCCACGGGACGCGCTCAATTGCAAAATATGATCAGCGCTGAACAACACGAGAAGGTGTTCAATTGGCTTTACGATTTATCACAGAACGCGCCGTTTGACATCAAATCCACCGCCGCGCCGATGTATCGCCGCGTTGCCATCCAACGCAAACGCACTGAGTCAAAAGGCAAGCCTGTCACATTTCAAGGTGCGGGTTTCCAATACGCAGATGGACTCAATCGTCCGACCAAAGGCGTCAACGATGGAAACGGATTTTTGTTTATCTCGCATATTGGCGAGATTCAACCATCGGGATTCCTGCCGATCACCGCGGGCAACGTCCGCGCCGATGACATTGTGGATGTTTATCGCAATTCAAAACTATTTACCGATTTACGAAGTCCCGAAAAAATCAAAGGACGCTGTGGAGTCTGCGAATTCCGCGATGTATGCGGCGGTCAACGCGGACGCGCGTATGGAGTCACTGGTGATTATTTGGAAAGCGATCCAGCTTGCGTTTATGTTCCAAGTGCAAATTGATGGAGCCATTCGTTGGTCGAGTAGTGGCGCCTCGCGCCACGTATCGAGACCAACATTTATAGGAAAACAAAAATTATTTTGAACATGGTGGTCTCGATATGCCCTCGAACTGCACTCGGGCTACTCGACCACCGATTATGAAGAGAGAGTAAAAATTATGCCTGAACAAACACCTCGAACGCTGAACCATTTTGCGTTATATGCGTTCACCGATTCTTATTGGTCAATGAATAGCGAAGCGAAAACGTCCTTCCATAAAAAATGGCTCGCAGGCTTGAAGTCCGCCGCGCAAACTGTAGATGTTTTCCAAAACACCGACACCAAAGCCGATATGCTGGTCTGGTGTGCGCTGGAAGCAGACGACGCGTGCAACACGTCAACATTCTTCGAGAAGTTGGCAAAAGCCACAACGCCGTATCGTCAACTCATTCGTCCCGTAGATTCGCTTTGGGGTTTTACGCGCCCATCCCAGTACACAAAGACGCGTTCCGCGCAGGAGATTGATCCGTTCGCGGAAACGCGCGCGCGCTACCTCGTCATGTATCCATTTGCGAAAACAGCCGAATGGTATTTGATGAGCCGCGAGTCGCGTCAAGGCATGATGAACGAACACATCCGCATCGGCAAGCAATACGAAGACATCAAGCAATTGCTTCTTTATTCATTTGGTTTGCAAGATCAGGAGTTCATCGTCGTTTACGAAACCGACGACTTGCCGCGCTTCTCCGACCTCGTCAACGAACTGCGCGACACCGAAGCGCGCCGTTACACACTTCAAGACACGCCCGTTTACACCGCCATCTATCATCCCGCTGAAGAGACACTCGCGTTATGGAAATGAACGACCGCTTCTTGCGCGCTTGTCGCCGCGAACCTGTTGATGCGACTCCCGTCTGGTTCATGCGTCAGGCGGGACGTTACATGCCCGAGTATCGCACCATCCGCGAAAAATATTCTTTGCTCGAAATTTGTCAGCATCCCGAACTCGCGGCGGAGGTCACGCTTCAACCTGTGCGTGCGCTCGGTGTGGACGCCGCGATTCTTTTCGCCGATATTTTGCTCCCCGCGATTCCGCTCGGCGTTGGACTTGAATTCGCAAAAGGCGAAGGACCTGTTTTACTGAATCCGATTCGCAATTTGGATGATGTAAAAAATCTTCGAGACGTGAATCCTGAATCAGATTTGGATTATGTATTGGAAGCCATCCGCATCTTACGCGGGACTTTGAACGGACTCCCTTTAATTGGTTTTTGCGGCGCTCCATTCACGGTCGCGTCCTATCTCATCGAAGGCGGCTCGTCGCGTGAATTCATCAAAACAAAAACGATGATGTATTCCAATCCGCAGACATGGCACGCGTTGATGGAAAAATTATCAACTGTTTTGAGTGATTACATCGTCGCGCAAATTCGCGCGGGCGCACAAGCGGTTCAAATTTTTGATTCATGGATCGGCGCATTGAGTCCACAAGATTACGAAACGTTTGCCTTGCCCTATTCCCAAAAAGTTTTGCAAGCCGCACAAAAAGAAAACGTACCGACGATTCACTTCGGCACCAACACCGCGACTCTTCTTCCGCTAGTGAAACGCGCGGGTGGCGATGTGATCGGTCTCGACTGGCGCATTCACTTAGATGATGGCTGGAAAGTTCTTGGCGATGACGTTGCTGTGCAAGGGAATCTTGATCCTGCTGTTTTATTTGCTCCGCGTTCTGAAATAAAAGGACGTGTTGAAGATATTTTGCAACGCGCCAACGGACGTTCTGGTCACATCTTCAATCTCGGACACGGCATCCTACAAAACACGCCAGTTGATAATGTGAAAGCAGTTGTGGATATGGTGCACGAATTCTCCTTCTCCAAAGATGGTCGAGTAGCGGAGCGTATCGAGACCGGGGGCATGGTATGAATATAAACTTCATCGGTGCCGTTACGGCGCTCACCACATTCTTCAGCGTTTGGCTTGGACACGTCGCCGTTCGCAAAATCGAATTCGTCTCGCCAACGATTTGGATTCCGTCAGCAATCTTCGCCGCGCTCGGATTGATTACCGAATACTGTTCACTGATTACCGTCTATCGTCCATTGTCTACAGTCTTTGGAATCATCGGCATTACTCTCTTGTTTGATGCTCTTGAATTTACGCGCCAACAGAATCGCGTCCGCAAAGGACATGCGCCCGCGAATCCAAACAACCCGCGCCATGCCAAAATTCTTGCTGAACATGCATCTGCAACGACAATTGATTTACTCAAGCGTGAGCCAACTGGGAAACTGATTACTGAACACTGATCACTGGTAACTATGGACTTCTTCGGTCTTCTTATCAGCATTGCCACCCTCCTCATCATCGGACTTGGCTTTCCGCTCGTCATTCACGGCGAACGCATCTTTGGTTATTTATGTTGGCCCTACATGATGAGCATCGGCATTTTGTTTATTGTTTTATCGATCTTTGTCAACATCAATTGGGCTTCAGCAATCATCGGCGTGATCGGCGCGACGTTTGTCTGGGGTTCGACCGAACTCAAAGAACAAGCTGTCCGAACCGAACTGGGTTGGTATCCCTTCAATCCGAACAAAATCAAACCGCCGTTTTCAGAAATTATCAAGAAATGGAAAGCACCTCATCTATGATCGGTTTATTAGTAATGGCCTATGGCGGCCCCAACAACATTGACGAAGTCGAGCCTTATTTGCTGGACGTGCGCGGTTATCGTCCCACCGCGCCAGAGATTATTCACGAGGTCCGCGAACGCTACCGCGAAATCGGTGGGCGTTCGCCCATTCGCGAACAGACACAGGCCCAAGCCAACGCGCTCGAATCAGCCCTGAATTCTTCAGGAAAAGATTTCAAGGCTTTTATTGGAATGCGCCATTGGCATCCGTACATCAAAGATTCGTTGGCCGAAATGCAAAAGCAAGGCATTGACCGCGCCGTAGGCTTGGTCATGGCTCCGCATTATTCGCGCATGAGCATCGGTGCGTATTACAAAAAAATCGAAGAAGCGGATTCGCCCATCGAGTTTTTGCGCGTTGAAGACTGGCATTTGGAATCCGGTTATCTCGATGCCCTCGCCGATCGTGTCCGCGCCGCGCTTCAATGCTTTCCCGCCGATGTCCGCGCTGACGTTCCGATTATTTTCACGGCACACAGTTTGCCGCAAAAGATTCTGGAATGGAACGATCCGTATCCCGCGCAACTTCACGAAACCGTCGAAGCCGTAATGCGATGGCTCGGCGCGCATCCGCACGAATTCGCGTTTCAATCCGCCGCCATTTCGACTGAGCCTTGGCTCGGACCCGACGCGGGCGAAGCCATCAAACGTTTAGCGTCCGAAGGCAAGAAAAACATTTTGCTTTGCCCCATCGGTTTTGTTTGCGAACACGTTGAAATTCTTTACGACGTTGACATCGTTTATCAAAGGTTAGCCAAATCATTGAACGTTCGTCTCGAACGAATCAAAATGCTCAACACTGCGCCAACCATGATAAATGATCTGGCGCAATTGATTCGTATCAAAACAAAAGAGGCAGGCTGGTTATGAAACTCGTCATCATCGGCGGCGGCATTGCTGGATTATCTGCCGCATATTATGCAAGCAAAAATATTCCCGATGCACAAATCACGTTGATCGAGTCATCGAATCGTTGGGGTGGCAAAATCACCACCGACCGCGTTCCTTTTGATAATGGTCAATTCATCATCGAGGGCGGACCCGATACATTTCTCGCCACCAAACCTTATGCCACATCGCTTTGCAAAGAACTTGGTCTCGGCGAGCGATTGCATGGCACGAATCCAAAACAAAAAAACACTTACGTTCTTCATCACAACAAACTCGAGCCACTGCCTGATGGTCTTGCGATGATGATTCCCACCAACGTTGAAGCCATTCTCAAAACGCATCTCGTTTCATGGTTTGGCAAGGCGCGCATGGGCTTGGATTTTCTTCTTCCACCGCATTCGCCAAACGGCGATGAATCACTCGGAGCATTTGTATCGCGTAGGTTGGGGCGTGAAGCGTACGAAAATCTCATTGAGCCGCTGATGTCTGGCGTCTACGCGGGCGACGGCGACGCGCTCAGTCTCGCGGCTACTTTTCCCTATCTGCGTGATCTTGAGCTCAAATATAGATCACTTGCACGCGGCGCGCTTCAAATGCGAAAGCAATCGAACGGCAAAACCGTCCAAGGTTCGCGTTCTCCATTTCTTACGCCCACCACCGGTCTTGCTGAAATTGTCGAAGCGTTGGTTGAAAATCTAAAATCAAAAATTGATTTGCAACTCAACACACCCGTTTCTCGAATATCGAATATCGCTTCTCGTTATCTTGTGGAATTGGAAGATGGTTCAAGCCTCGACTCCGATTCCGTTATCTTAGCGGCACCCGCGTTTATCAGCGGACAATTGCTCGCTTCATTCGA
>JAJYOO010000142.1 GCA_021796155.1 Chloroflexota bacterium | reverse complement strand
ATTTGCTAGGATATTCTGCCTCAATTTGTCCGAAAAATATCACGTGGAGTCAAAACCCGATGAGAAACATCAGATCGTTGACGTTTGTGCCGGTGTAGCCGGGCTTGAGCAAATCATCGAGCGGATCGAAAAAATTGTACGCGTCATTCCGGGATAAATAATCGGACGCGTCCATCCCGAGCTTTTTTGCCCGCTGATAGCTTTCGCCGTTAACCACCGCGCCCGCCGCGTTGGTCGGACCATCGTCGCCGTCGGTGGCGAGTGAGATAAACAAAATATTTTCGATACCGCGTAATTCATCCACCGCGGCCAATGCGACTTCCTGATTGCGTCCGCCTTTGCCGTTCCCTTTGATAGTGACTGTTGTTTCTCCGCCTGCAATTAAGCAAAATGGGCTTGGTTGGTTGTCAGAAGCCGCAAACAGCGTTTCTGCCAATTTTTTACCGATTCTTCGCGCCTCTCCTTGGATCTCTAAACCTATGATCTCTGAATAAAATCCTTCCTGTTCAGCCTGAACCTTCGCAGCGTCCGCTGCCGCCTGATTGTTGCCAATGATAATATTTTGAACCCGGGTAAAAAAGATTGCGTCATTTATGATGGATGGCTGCAATAGAAGTGCGCCAAGAATTTGCGGTGATGCGGTTTTCTCAAGATTGTATTTTCTTAAAATATAAACTGCGTCTATGAATGATGTTGGATCGGGCGCGGTGGGACCGGAGGCGATCACTTCTAGATGGTCGCCAATCACGTCCGACAAAATCAGGCTCACGATTTTTGCCTTTGTTTTGCGCGCTAATTCTCCGCCCTTGAGATAATCGAGTCTGCGGCGGACTGTGTTGATCTCGTCAATCGTTGCGCCGCTTTCCAAAAGGGAAGAAGTAAGTTGCCGAATCTCTTCGAGCGGAATTTTCATACGCGGCGCGGTGACCAACGCCGAGCCACCGCCGGAGACCAGGCAAATCAATAAATCATTTTCATTCAGCTTTGAAACAAAATCCAACACAGCCTGTCCTGCCGCGAGGCTGCGCTCGTCAGGGATGGGATGTCCGCCTTCCATAACGGTAATCCGCTCGCGGAGTGGAAACGAGGCGTGCTTGGTAATAACCAACGCGTCGGTGAAAGGAGTTAAGACATCCGCTGCGGCAAATGTCATCGGTTCGGCGGCTTTGCCAATTCCCAATAAAAAGGTGCGGCCATGCTCGGGCAAATCTGCATTGTTCAAATAATCCCGTACAATCCTGCCAGGTTCAACTGCGTCCAGCGCCGCGGCGAGAATGCGGGTGACGCGCGGGTCCTGCAAACTGTGTGTGAGAAAACGATTCGCATCCATGCTTGCAGTATACTTTGCTCATGCCTAAACCCAAAGTCTTTGTTACTCGATTGATTCCAGAAAAAGGACTTGCGCTCATACGCGATTTTTGTGATGCAGATATTTGGCAGGACGAATTGCCGCCGCCGCGCAAAGAACTTTTGGCGCGTGTCCGTGACGTGGATGGGCTTGTTTCGCTGCTCACCGAGAAAGTTGATGGCGAACTGATGGATGCTGCGCCGCGCTTGAAAATCATCAGCAATATGGCGGTCGGCGTGGATAATGTGGATGTGGCCGCGGCCACTGCGCGTAAACTTCCGGTTGGCAACACGCCGGGCGTGCTGACCGATGCGACGGCGGATATGGCTTTTGCTTTGATGTTGTCTGCCGCGCGTCGAATCGTGGAGGGGGAGAAGTATGTGCGCGACGGTAAATGGAAAACGTGGAATCCACAGCTTTTGCTCGGCGCGGACTTCGTCGGCGCAACGCTTGGAATTATTGGCTTTGGTCGAATCGGGAAGGCGGTCGCCAAACGCGCTAAAGGTTTTGATCTGCGCGTGATTTATTATGATCCTTCCGTTCCGTCGACTTCCGATGCAACGCCGGTTGATCTCGATACACTGTTTCGCGAGTCAGATTTTATTTCTTTGCACGTCCCTTTGACCGATGAGACGCGTCACATGATCAATGCAAATACGTTAAGCAAAATGAAGCCGAACGCGATTTTGGTCAATTCATCGCGCGGTCCGGTTGTTGATCCTCATGCTTTACATGACGCGTTGAAATCAAATCGCATCTTTGCCGCAGCCTTGGATGTGACTGAACCTGAGCCACTGCCCGCAGACAGCCCTTTACTGGGATTGGATAATTGCCTGGTTGTTCCGCATCTTGGAAGTGCGAGCAAATATACGCGTGACATGATGTCGTATCTCGCCGCGCAAAATTTGATTGCTGGATTGAAGGGCGAGCGCTTGCCGAATTGCGTCAACCCGGAAGTGTATGGATAGTTGAGCGTATTACCGCGATTTGCATCATATGTTTCTGGCTTGGGATGGGGTTGTGGCGGTTCTGCCATCTGCGTTATAGTTTTGTTGGCGTTTATAATCGTAACCGGGTCGTTCATAAATTCTCCTCGCAAGGAAGGAGATTCTTTATGAAGGAATTCAACCTGAATTTTTCCGCCTTTTCGGTTTGCTGGCTGCGCGCGTATGACTTCGGTCTGGGGACAAAAGTTCTTGGTAAGGCGATTGCGGCGTTGACGGACTGCCCGCTGGTACAGAGCGTGGCATATATGTCGAATCCCGGCGATATTGATGACATTGATGCGCGAATGTTTGATGTGCGTTATCAGGAACGTTCTAACCTGGTACGTATCCGCCTGCAGGCGTTTGATTTGGTGTGCCAGGACTTGGGGCAGGGCAGATGTTTATCCACGCCCATTGCTGTAAATTTGTTGTTGGATCTTGGAAGCGGGTTTGGCGTGCTAAATTTGTGTCTTGCTCGTACTGATGCACATAAGGCAGATGCCTATTCTGTGGATGAGATCGGGTTCTTGACGCGACAATGGCTGCTGACCGAGAGCGAAAACGGAGATGCTCAGCGTCTAAAAATTCGGCTCCCGTTATCCGACCAGATTGTTCCTCTCTTTGTGCGGGAGGCGATGAATTATTATTTTTTGCAATTGCACAAGGTTCTGTGGACGGCGGCTTTTCCACAGCGTCATAGTCCGCTGGCAGCGCTGGACGATTTCCAAGCCTGGGTGAATGCCAGTCGCGAAATTGATCCGCTTGGATGTATCTTCTTGCGGGAACTTTATCAGCAGGAGTTGACGCGCTCACTCTTCCCTACAAGTTTTGGCCCGGTTCTGGATGTGTGGGGGATGGAAGAAGTGGAGCCGGAACAGTTCAGCGCGGATATTTTCGGCGAGCGGTATGCGCGGGAAATCGCATGGCTGTTCACCGATGGTCAGCGCACGAACCTGGGTGAGAGTCTGCGTAATGAGCGCCAGACCGAATCGTTGGCATTGTTTATCTGGCCAAATCATGCGCTCTATGTGAACCAGAATCCAAAATCCCTCGTGGAAGAGAGAGTTATAGAACGAGTAGTCAAATATGGCTGCCTGGATGTGGAAGTTGTGCGTATTTTTGAGATCCTGAATTTACAGAGCGCTTTGTTGCGTGCATTTGACAGGCAATTGGATGAACAATTGGAGACGATTGCTTCGCTCGGTGCGCAAGACTTGCCGACATTTATCAAAATCGCCGGGGAGCGCAGAAGCATCGTCCATTCGATGCGAAGCTTCGATTTTTTCAACCTGTTTCATACCGCCTACTGGGAATCGGTCTATGCCCGCTTATTGACAAGTCCACATCTTCGGTTGAAAGAAGCCACTGATTTAGTCGAGATGAAGTCTGAACGGCTGGAGGAAGAGATTCAGCAAGCTGTGATTATTCAGGATCGCATGAGGCAGCAGCAAGAGCGTGAGCAGGAATTGGATGTCTTGCGGGGGCTTCATAGTCTCAGCCTCGCGAACGATATACAGAACGACGCTTTGCTGATCATCAATTTTGTGGTGTCTGCCACGGCCAGTTTTGGTCTTACCGAAGTTCTATCTCCGTGGCTGACGCTTCTAAGCGGTGCCGATTCCTCGTTTGCGGATGCCTTCCCACTGGAATGGATTGGTCTGAATGTAGGAATCTTTACGGCCGTTGCTCTCTTGCTTAATTTGGTGAGTAAATCATTGATCCGTTCGAAAAGCAAAATTATTGAGATGGAGGGGAGGATCAATTTGCCTTGTGATGGAACGTGCCTGCGTGCCTTTCAGTCCCAGGGACGGGATTTGGAATATTTTCATTTGGATGTGGATGGTCAGCTTGGTTACTTAAGGATTCGAAGACCCTATGGCGTTCTATTTCTGGAGTTTGATCGCAAACAATACTACCGGTACGTCCTGTTCGTGCGCAACAAGAAATGGAGCAGCCCAAAGGACTTGAATGTTTTTGTTGCCGAAGAAGTAAAAACGCTGCGCGAAGGTCAGACGATTCCATGAGAGTCATCCGATAATCTAATTTGAAGTTGCCATCATTGACACTTTGCGTTAATGGGTGAATCGGCTTCACCATAATCATGTTTTGTTGTGCGGAGAAATTAATAGGTCATCATGGAGAGAAATGCGATTCAATTCTTGCTGGCTCAAATTTATGATGAAGAAACGAGCGTTCCGATTTTGCCTCGACTGTCAGCCATACTGGATAAATATCGCCCTCGAATTTCTTCTTCCCGCAGTTCAAAGCTGACTCACGCCGATTCGATTTTGATTACGTACCCTGACCAGATTCAAGAAGTTGGCGAATTGCCGCTTCAAACCCTGACGGAGTTTTGTGGGCGCCATCTAAAAGGCGTGGTCAGCGGCCTTCACATTTTGCCGTTTTATCCCTGGTCGTCGGACGATGGATTTTCGGTGATGGATTATCGCGCGGTCGCTCCGCAATACGGCGCATGGAATAATATTGAACAACTCGGAAATCACTTCCGTTTGATGTTCGACGCGGTGATCAACCACGCATCAACCCAAAGTTCATGGTTTCGCGGTTTTCTACGTAACGATCCTGCGTACCGGGACTATTTCATCGAAGTAAAAGGGGAGACTGATCTTTCGCGCGTCGTCCGCCCGCGTGCGCTTCCGTTGCTAACTACATTTCGCGTAGGCATTGGTCGTGAGAAGAAAATCTGGACGACATTCAGCGCCGACCAGGTGGATTTGAATTATCACAATCCACAAGTTTTGTTGGAAGTGATCGAGTTGTTGTTGTTTTATGTTTCTCGCGGCGCGGAATTTATCCGTCTCGACGCGATTGCCTATATTTGGAAGGAAAGCGGAACGTCATGTATCAGTTTGCCGCAAACGCACCGGATCGTTCAGTTACTGCGCGCGGTTCTGGATGAAGTCGCCCCACATGTCAAATTGATTACCGAAACGAACGTTCCGCACGCGGAAAATATTTCATATTTTGGTAATGGCGCGAATGAAGCGCAACTCGTTTACAACTTTTCCCTGCCGCCATTGGTTTTGCACGCTTTTCAAACAGGGAACGCGTCGGCGCTGACGCGTTGGGCCTCGACTCTGAAGCTGCCGTCAGATAAAGTCGCGTTCTTCAATTTTCTCGCGTCCCACGACGGGATTGGATTAAACCCGTTGCGCGGAATCCTGCCCGAGGTCGAGATCGAAGCGATGACAGAACGGATCAAGTCGCGCGGAGGATTGGTTTCTTATAAAGTCAATCCCGATGGAAATCAAAGTCCGTATGAATTGAATGTCAATTACTTTGACGCGCTGTCTGACCCGGTCGATTCGATTGACCAAAATATCGAGCGGTTTGTAACAGCTCACGCAATTTTGTTTTCATTCGCCGGCTTGCCTGGAATCTATTTTCACAGTTTGTTTGGCTCGCGCGGCTGGCCGGAAGGTGTGACGCAAACCGGAAGCAATCGAAGTGTCAATCGCCAAAAACTCCAATTTGAAAAAATTGAATTGGAACTTGCGGATGAAAAATCTTTGAGGTCGCAAGTTTTTTATCGCCTGTCACGTTTGTTGATGGTCCGCGCGGCGCATGCGGCTTTCGATCCTTACGGAAAACAACGCGTGTTAGAATTTGGAAGCGGCGTATTTGCAATTCTTCGCGAGGCGAGAGACGAACAGGTTTTGTGCTTTCATAACGTGACTGCTGAATTACAGTCAGTCAATTTACATTCGGCAGA
The DNA here is from genome assembly GCA_021796155.1 of Chloroflexota bacterium. Next base: position 389 of record JAJYOO010000142.1, on the reverse strand, counting down.
CATGCGTTTGTCGCCGTCAATCGAATGGAGCGATCTCGTTACGGCTCAAAGCTTTTCCGGCAAAGATGGATTCGCGCTGAAGCCGTATCAAACTTTGTGGTTGTCTAATGGCAAGTAAATCTGAGAAGACGATATTGCTTGAGATTAACTCACCCTACCTCAACCTTTTAAAGAACCGAATCAACCTTCGCCAGATACCATTCAGCGAACGCGGCTCGCGCTTGCTGGTCTTTCGCTCTGAACAGCATTTTCAGGTGCGGCTTGCAGAACGCTGGTTCAAAATTGACAAGCGGATTTCCGGCTATCGCGACCGCCCGCCGCTGATTGATCAATGGCAATTTTTGGACGGGAACGGCAAACCGCTTGATTTTCAATTGACCACGTATCCG
>JAJYOO010000141.1 GCA_021796155.1 Chloroflexota bacterium | reverse complement strand
ACATTCTCAACGTGCCGGTCATTCGTCCAAAAGTGGCGGAGACGACCGCCCTCGGCGCGGCGTACGCGGCGGGACTGGCCGTCGGCTTTTGGAAGGATTTCGACGAACTGCGCGCAAACTGGGGCAGGGATAAAGAGTGGAGGCCAAATATGGACTCTTCTGTGCGCGAGAAGTTATACTCAGGATGGAAGAAAGCGGTAACGCGTACGTATGGCTGGGTCGAATGACAAATTCCGCAATTGGAAACCATCGAGCGATATATAAAAAAGCCTTTCTCTGCATTGCTTTGGCGGTTGTTGGGATTGCTGCAGTCTGGCTGGCGTCTTTTATTCCCGATGCAGACTGGACGGGAACGTTTGATCCTGCAGCCCGGGCCGTACTTCAGGGGCGCTCGCCTTATGTAATGCCTTATTACATGAATCCTCCCTGGGCAATTCTGCCTCTGCTTCCAGTTGTGTTGTTTCCGCCAAATATTGCACGGGGCATCGTATTTGCCTGTAGTTTTGCTGCGCTCGTTTACGCTGCGTGGCGGCTGCATGCGCCGCGCATGGCCGTGATTGGCCTGTTGATATCGCCCACTGTGATTGGTTCCCTGCTTGCTGGCAATATCGATTCTTTTGTTGTGCTGGGCATTTTTCTTCCGCCTGCCTGGGCACTTCTTGTTCTGATGATCAAGCCGCAAATTGGCCTTGGGTTTGCCGTTTATTGCCTGATTGATTCCTGGAGAAGGGGAAGACTTGCGGCGATAACTCGGACTTTCGCGCCCGTAGCGATTATGTACGCACTTTCTGCCATCCTTTTTCCGATATGGGTGGGCCGTGTCCTTCATGAAACAACGGATGTTTGGAACCGCAGCCTCTTCCCCTATGGAATCCCTCTTGGATTGGCGCTTCTGTGGCTGGCTGTGAATCGAAAAAACAAGTTCTTTGCCCTTGCTTCAACGCCATTCCTGTCTCCCTATCTTACCTTTTATACATATTTGATCGTGCAGATTGGGCTTTTGCACGAGGATGTTGAAAAAGTGATTCGTCGCGATGTGCTTCATATTATCCTGTGCGTTTTTCTCTGGACAATTATGCTGGTTTTCAAATTGTAGGAACTTATGAATCGCAATGGAATTCTCTCGTCGTTAAAAAGCAATCCGCAGATCTCCGTCCTGATCGTTGGCGGAGGCATCAATGGCATTGGCACGTTCCGCGATCTGGCGCTCAACAGCGTGGATGTCCTGCTGGTTGACCGCGCCGATTTCTGTTCGGGCGCAAGCGCGGCTTCCTCGCACATGGCGCACGGCGGGATCCGTTATCTCGAGAACGGCGAGTTCCGTCTTGTGCGCGAAGCGGTGCAGGAACGCAACCGCATGATCCAGAATGCGCCGCATGTCGTCAAACCGCTGCCAACCACGATTCCCATTTTCAAAATCTTCTCCGGCTTTCTCAATGCCCCGTTCAAATTCATGCGCCTGCTCGACAAGCCGTCTGAACGTGGTACATTGGTGATCAAAATCGGATTGATGGTTTACGATGCATATACCGGCAGGCAGCGTATTGTCCCGCGCCATCAATTCCACAGCCGCGCGGAATCGATCTCGCGTTGGAACAAGCTCAATCCCAACATCGTCAACACGGCGACGTATTATGACGGAGCGATCCTGCAGCCCGAACGGCTCGGCCTCGAATTGATTCTGGATGCCGAAGCCGAAAATCCAAATGCGCGCGCCCTCAATTACATGAGCCTCGTCAGCGGAAGCGGCGATACGCTTCTTCTCCGGGACGAATTGGCGGATGCTGTTTACGAAGTCAAGCCGCAGCTGGTCATTAACGCTGCCGGCCCGTGGATTGACTTCGCGAATCACAGCCTCGGGCTCTCCACGCGATTCATCGGCGGCACGAAAGGCTCGCATCTTGTGCTCGACCATCCTGAACTGCGCGCGGCGATTGACGGTCACGAATTCTTCTTCGAGAATGAAGATGGCCGCATTGTTTTGATTTTCCCGCTTTATGACCGCGTCTTGGTTGGCACATCTGATATTGCTCTCGAAAACCCGGATGAGGCGCGCTGCGCGGAGGAGGAAGTGGATTATTTCCTCGAAATGATCGCGCGCGTCTTTCCGTCCATCGAGGTGACGCGGGACGACATTGTTTTTCGTTTCAGCGGCGTGCGCCCGCTGGCAGCCAGTCATGCAAAGACCACCGGCCAAATTACGCGCGATCATGAAATACAAGTCATCGGCGGCGAATGGACCGGCCTCGCGTTCCCGGTCTATTCGCTGGTGGGCGGCAAGTGGACTTCGTTCCGCGCGTTCTCGGAACAAGTCACCGACAAGACTCTCGAATCGCTGGGAAAAACGCGGCAGAAAAGTACAAGGACTTTACCCATTGGCGGCGGGCGCAGCTATCCGGTCACGCCGGAGGAAGCCAGGAAGTTTATGGACAGAATCGTGGCGTGGACTGGAATGCCAGCCGGGCGCGCGAAATCTTTGTTCGAACGGTATGGCACGCGCGCCGAACAGATCGCGACGTTCATCGGGCGCAGCCAGGACTCGCCGCTCGAGTCACTGCCAGCGTACAGCCGCCGCGAGATTGGATTCATCGCCCAGCACGAGAAGGTTGTTCACCTGGATGATTTCCTGCTGAGGCGTTCGATGCTTGCCATGCTTGGCCGGTTGACGCGCGAAGCTCTCGATGAAATTGCGGGCGTCCTGGCCGAGTATAAAAACTGGGATGAGAGGCAGAAAAATGCCGAAGTGGCGCGGATGCTCGAAATATTGGCGGACCGGCACCAGGTCCGATTGTGACGCGAAGATGGAAATGCGGAGCACGCTCCGCATTTTTTGGCGCATGGTAAAATCCTGCCGATGAATTGCTCAGTGGTTATTCCGGTTTATCGGGGCGAGGCAACAATTGTCCCATTGGTCGAGAGTTTGGCCGTTGAACTTCCAAAGATCGCAGGATCTTATGAAGTGATTTTGATCAATGATAGCAGCCCCGATGCGAGCTGGCAGGAGATCGAGGAACTTGTCAGGCGCTTCCCGTGGGTGGTCGGCGTCAATTTGATGCGTAATTACGGCCAGCACAATGCTACGTTATGCGGCGTGCGTGCGGCGCGTTACGAGATCACGATCACGCTGGATGACGATTTACAGCATCCGCCCGCCGAGATTCACTGCTTATTGGAAAAACTCGACGAAGGCTATGATGTCGTGTACGGTGTGCCGCGCCAGCTCCCGCAAGGTTTCTGGCGCAATCAAGTGACCAGGTACACTAAAATCATTCTGGCGAATACGATGGGCGTTCCCTCCGTTCGGAACATGTCGGCGTTCCGCGCTTTTCGCACGAATCTGCGCGGGGCGTTTGCCGAATTCCGAAGCCCGAACACGATCCTCGATGTTTTGCTGTCATGGGGAACGTCACGAATTACAGCGGTAGTGGTTGACATTCGACCCGCCAGGGGCTCGAACTATAATTTTTTGACTCTCGTCAAGGCCACTTTGCTGGTGTTGACCGGTTACAGTACGGGCCCGCTCAGGCTTGCGAGTCTGGTGGGTTTATTCATGACGCTGTTTGGATTGGCGATCTTCGCGTACGTTCTTGTTACGTACTTTGCAGCGGGTAGCCTGCCCGGCTTTCCGTTCCTGGCTTCCATTATTGCAATATTCAGCGGGGCGCAGTTATTTACATTGGGTATCATCGGCGAATATCTGGCTCACATGTTTGATCGCAGCATGGGCCGGCCGGCTTATGTAGTTCAGGAAACCATCGGCGGGACAAAATCATGAAAGTTGTGATTCTCCAGCCCTCGTATATTCCGTGGCGAGGGTATTTCGATCAAATCCGTAAAGCGGATTTGTTCATTTTTTACGATGATGTTCAATACGACAAACATGGCTGGCGCAATCGGAATCAAATCAAAACATCGCAGGGCAAGCAGTGGTTGACGATTCCGGTTCATAGCCGCGGCGTGCAAGTAGAGAAGATTCCCATAAATCAGATCTGCATCGTTCAGGAAAGCGCCTGGAATGCAGATCATTTGAAGACCTTGGAATATGCATACCGCAAGGCCCCTTATTTTAAAAAATATCTTCCACTGCTTGAACAATTCTATGATCGCCACGACGAACTTCTAGCCGACTTCACCATTGATTTCACGATAGCCCTGGCGCGCGAACTTGGAATTCAGCACACACGCTTCGAGCGTTCATCCGCTCTTTATGCGGAAGGGCAGAAAACCGACCGGCTGATTTCCATCCTAAAAAAAGCCGGCGCGACGCATTACTTTAGCGGGCCGTCGGCGCGGGATTACATCGAGCCGGAAAAATTTGCCGAAGCCGGGATCACGCTCGAATATATGGAATATAGTTATCCTGAATATCCACAGTTATATCCGCCGTATGACCCGTTCGTCAGCATCCTTGATTTGCTGTTCATGACCGGGCCGGACGCCATCAAATATTTCGATAAGGAAACTTCATGAAAGATATTCCAAACCTGGATCACGTCAAATCCTATTTCGATAAGCGGATCCAAGAGCACGGCGCCTCGCCGCGCGGCGCGGACTGGAATGGGGAAGAGTCGCAGAACACGCGCTTCGATCAATTGCTCAAGGTGATCAAGACGCCGTCCTTTTCGATTCTCGATTATGGATGCGGCTATGGCGCGCTGGCCGATTACATCACGCAAAAAGGTTTTCGTGCGGAATATTATGGATTCGATATTCTGGAAAGTGCCATTGAAATGGCGCAGAAGATTCACGCCGACAAACCAAACATGACATTCACTGTGGATAAAGAAAACCTCCCGGTTTGCGATTACACCGTCGCCAGCGGAATTTTCAATGTACGCGGTGAGCAATCGTTCGAAGATTGGACGAATTACGTGATCAGCGTCCTGCATCATTTCGATAGTTTAAGCCGCAAGGGATTTGCCAGCAACTTCCTGACCAAATATTCCGACACTGACCGAATGCGCGCCGATCTTTATTACGCTGACCCGCTTTACCTGTTCGATTACTGCAAGCGCAGCTTCTCGAAGAACGTTGCGCTGCTTCATGATTACCGCATTTATGATTTCACCATCATCGTACGCAAAGGTTAACATGGACGAAAATCCACGCATTGATTTCAACCGGCCTCTTCCCGTTGGCAAAGAACTTGAATATGTAACGCAGGCGATTCACAGCGGACACATTTCCGGCGACGGCCAGTTCACCAAAAAATGCAGCGCTTTGCTCGAACAGGAACTTGGCGTTCCAAAAGTTTTGCTGACGACTTCCTGCACGCACGCGCTGGATATGTCCGCGATTCTATTGGATGTCCAGCCCGGCGACGAGGTCATCATCCCGGATTTTACATTCGTCTCGACGGTCAACGCGTTCGTTTTACGCGGAGTCAAACCGGTCTTCATTGACGTTCGGCCGGATACCCTTAATTTGGACGAATCCAGGCTCGAGGCTTTGATCACGCCGCGCACGAAGGCGGTGGTCCCGGTGCATTATGCGGGCGTGGGGTGTGAAATGGACAAAATCCTCGCGGTCGCATACCAGCATGGCATTGCCGTCGTCGAAGACAACGCGCACGGTTTGTTTGGAAAATACAAGGGCAAATATCTCGGAACATTCGGCGCGCTGGCAGCGCAATCCTTTCATGAGACGAAAAACTTTACCAGCGGCGAAGGCGGCGCGTTACTCATCAATGATCCGGAGATCATCGAGCGCGCCGAGATCATCCGCGAAAAAGGAACCAATCGCTCGCGTTTCTTCCGCGGCCAGGTGGACAAATATACGTGGGTGGACGTTGGCTCTTCGTATCTGCCATCCGACATTCTCGCCGCGTTTCTTTACGGCCAGTTGGAACAGCGTGAGAAAATCCAAGACCATCGAAAAACTTTGTGGCATACGTACGAGACCGGGTTGAAGGATTGGGCGGCGAAGCACGCTGTCCAATTGCCGACGGTTCCGGATCACTGCGAGCAGTCGTATCACATGTTCTACATGCTGATGCCCAATCTCGATCTGCGGCAAAAGCTGATCATGTACCTGCGTGAACGCGGCATTTACAGCGTGTTCCATTATCTGCCCTTGCACCTTTCCGACATGGGACGCAGGTTCGGCGGCGAGGAAGGCGATTGCCCGGTGACGGAGCGTGTCAGCGATCAATTGATTCGACTGCCGTTCCACAATGTGTTGACTGGCTCGGAACAGGAGCAGGTGATCGAAGCGATCATGGAGTTCGAATTTTAGCGTCTGCCAATTGCACATCACGCATTACGAATCATATTCTCTACTGCGTGATCCGTAAAACGTAAGGAGTTTATTTGAAAAACATTCTTGTTACTGGCGGCGCGGGATTCATCGGCTCGAATTTCGTGCGCTATTTGCTCAAGACCGAGCCGGATGTCCGCGTCTTCAATCTCGATGCGCTCACGTATGCAGGCAGCCTGGAAAATTTGAAAGATTTGCCTGACGCGTCGC
>JAJYOO010000140.1 GCA_021796155.1 Chloroflexota bacterium | reverse complement strand
CTGTTCCCGATGTATAACCAAAGTATCTGGCGCGTCCCTGATGAAAAGCCCGCGCTCAATTGGCGTCAATTTGGAATGTTTGCGAACGCGCCCGCGTAGCTTTGTTTCAGCAGAGCCAGGTACGAATTCGAACCGTCAAAGCCAAAGGCGAGGAAGAAAATGACCAGGATGGCGAGGATGCCGCGATTGGGAAGTTTGCTTTTCTTGCGGCTGATGAATCCCTGAAAGATCAAAGCGATGGCCGCCGCATTGAATTCACCCGTGCAGCGCGCACATAACGGAAGTTGCGTATCGCCGACGAAAAACGAATGCGACGGAAGCCGGTGGCAGACCGCGTAACCGACCGCATCCAGTTTCCCCATCAAGCCTGGCGGCGCAATGTAAATCCATGCTGCTAAAGCGATGATGGCCGCAATAGGAACCAGCCATTTGATCCATGTTCGTGTGCGTGAGGCTGATGTTAATTCTGACATGAGTTGATTATATGGGCATTGTCGGCGAAACGCAAGAAACGCAGGTAGTAAGTATGTACTTGTTTGTTACTTTCAGAGATTCGAGACGATGTAATTCTATTTGGGAGAACAGTTATGAATGTCAGTTCGGGATAAATGCGTTATCGCCCTGAGCGGAGTGGCACTGAAGGCGCCACGAAGTCGAAGGGCAGATTCGATGCGGAACTCTACGCTTCGACTGTGGCCCCATGGCCTCCGCTCAGCGCGAAGATAACATTTCTTTTATCCCTACTTGAGTCATGAGTTAAACCAGGGTGCCGTCCAAATGGACGGCACCCGTAGCGCGCTGCGGCAATCCGCTTACTTGAGGAGGGATGCCGCAGCGCTGAGTCTGATACTACTATCCATGTTGGACATCACCTCCTCCTTTCTATAGGATGGCGATTCAAATTGTGATCCCCGCTCGAATGATGGCAGGAGTATCGCATACCTTTAATCGGATGTCAATAGGCCGAATTACTTTCTAAAGAAATTGTAATTGATAAAAAATGATGATAGGATTTGATAAACTTTGCAAGGGACGCAATGCTATCCTGCGGTAAACCCATTTGGGAGACAATCATGAAGAAAAAACTGAACCTGCTCTGGATCACTGTCATTGTGTTAGGCTGGCTGTTCGATTTCCTTTTCTGGCGTCAATCTTTCGGGATCAACTTTGCGATCTTTACCGTGCTTTGCCTTGTCGGCGGATTTCTTCTTTTGTGGATGGATCAAAAGCACGCGGCGCGCGGGACGTTGTGGCTGATTCCGTTGATTTTATTTTTTGCGGCCATCACCTTCGTCCGCGCCGAACCGATGACTGTTTTCTTCGGCGTCGTGTTCACGCTTTTCCTGATGGGCGTGCTTGCCGTCACCTTCCTCGGCGGACGCTGGTTTCGATATGGCATGGCCGATTATTTCACTGGCTTTCTCAAACTCATCGGGAGCATGGTCGCACGTCCAGTCATTTTTAACTCCGAAGTTCGAAGTGAACAAAAGGAAAGCGGCGTGACGCGTTCGAGGATCAATCCCTGGCCCATCGTGCGCGGCATCCTGATCGCGCTTCCCATCGTGGCAATCTTCGCCGCCTTGCTCGCTTCAGCGGACACCATCTTCAGTAATGAACTCAATTCGTTTCTAAAACTGTTCTTCAATCTCGAAAAACTTCCCGAATACATTTTCCGTTTCTGTTACATCCTGTTCATTGCGTATCTGCTGGCTGGGACTTTTCTCCACGCCGCGTCACAGAGCATGGATGAAAAGCTGGTTGGCGAGGAGAAACCGTTCCTTTCTCCATTCCTTGGTTTTACAGAAACGACGATTGTGCTTGGCAGTGTGATCATTTTGTTCGCCGCATTCGTTATTGTGCAGTTCCGATATTTCTTCGGCGGACAGGCGAATATCAATATCCAAGGTTTTACATATTCAGAATATGCGCGCCGCGGTTTTGGCGAATTGGTGACAGTTGCCTTTTTCAGCTTGCTCATGATCCTTGGACTGGGCGCCATTACTCGTCGGGAAAATGAGACGCAGCACCGCATTTATTCCGGGCTGAGTGCGGTTGTCGTTGCGCTGGTGATCGTCATGCTTGTGTCTGCCTATCAGCGTTTATATCTTTATGAAACTGCCTATGGCTTTTCCCGATTGCGGACTTATACCCACGTGGCATTGATCTGGATTGGCTTGTTGCTGGGCGCGGCCGTTGTGTTGGAAGTTCTGCGACGCGAACGCTTCATGGCTTTTGCCATCTTGATGGCATCTCTTGGATTTGCAATTTCTCTCAGCCTCCTCAACGTGGACGGATTTATTGTGAGGCAAAACGTCTGGCGTGCGACGCAGGGCAAGGGATTGGATGTGCCTTATTTGGTTTCGCTCTCGACTGATTCGGTTCCTGTGTTGGTGGATATCTATCAATCCTCATCCTACCCTGGCTTGACGCGTGACGCGGTTGGCGCTGTCCTTTTTTGTCGTTTGCAATCCGATTCGAGTCGGTCAAGTACAGACTGGCGCTCTTTCACTTTCATTCAATGGCAGGCAGAAACAGCTTTGGAGAAAGTACAGGGTCAATTGACGCAGTATCGTATCGTAAACGATCAACCGGAATTTCTCACGCCTGGAAACGTTTTGTACGGATGTTATCGTGGTAATGATTAGCAAAGAAGTGCGCCTCTCGGCGCACTTCCCTTTTATAATTTTGTAGGAGACGATTATGCTGACTTATACTTTTCGCTCGAAACCCGGCCAGGACTTGTTCAGTGAGATCGAACGCCTTGTTTCCGAGAAAAAGATCGAAGCCGGTTGTGTGCTTTGTTCGGTCGGAAGCCTGACGCACGCCACATTACGTCTCGCTGATCGCGATTTTTATAATGATTACGAAGGCTACTTTGAGATCGTCTCATTGACCGGGACGGTCTCGACCAACGGTTCACATTTACATATTTCCATTTCAGATGAAGATGGCAAGACCACCGGCGGACATCTCGTGCCGGGCTGCAAGATTTACACAACCGCGGAGATTGTCCTGGCCGTGTTTGAAGATGTGATTTATAAACGTGAAGTATCGGAAAACGATTCGGGCTATGAGGAGTTGGTTGTATACAAGAAGTAGCAGAGTTTCTGTGTTCGAAATAATACATCAGGTGTCGTTGCGAGGAGGAGCATGGCGACGACGAAGCAATCTCCCTCTTTGAAAAGGAGATTGCTTCAGCGGGAGAACACCGCTTCGCAACGACATCTGATTTTTGAATTTGGATGCAGCCTTAGCTCTTCAACGCCGATAAAAACTCTTCCTGATTTCGCACTGTCTTTTTGAGTCCCAGCCGCTTGCCAAGGCGTGTCAGTTGCGGCGGGTCAACGTACGTTTGGGCGAGAATCTCTCCCTGCCCGAGCACGGAACCAGCGGGGCCGTCCAGCAAAATTTTTCCCTGCGACAACGCGATCACGCGCTCGAAATTCTCGGCGCAAAAGTCAATATCGTGTGTGATGGTAATGACCGTCTTGCCGCGCTTGCGCAGTTCCGCGACCACATGCGCGATGCGCGCCACATTGACCGCGTCCTGGCCGGTGGTCGGCTCATCGAGGATCACAATGGATGTGTCCATTGAAATGATGGATGCCAGCGCGACCATCTTACGCCAGGTGGGTGAGAGGTCGTAAGGATTGGTTTCTTTCCTGCTGCTTAGCTCAACCAGATTCAGCGCATCGGCAACCAGACTTTCAATTTTCGACGCATCAAATCCCAGATTGCGCGGCCCGAATGCGACTTCTTCGTGAATCGTCCGGCAGAATAATTGTTCATCCGGGTTTTGAAAAACATAACCAACGTGAACGGCCAGTTTTGCAACGGGAACTTTCTTCGTGTCCAAATCGCCGATCAACACGGACCCGGACGTGGGCTGCAGTAAACCATTCAAATGTTTGACGAGTGTTGTCTTGCCCGATCCGTTTTGTCCAACCATGGCAACTTGTTCGCCTGAATCAATCGTCAGCGAAACGCCGCGCAATGCTTCCACACCAGCCGGATAGGTGTAATGCAGGTCTTTGATCTCGATCTTCATTTGCGACCTTTTCCCCTCACCCCTTGCCCCTCTCCCCGCGGGAGGGGGAAACCGCCAAATCCCATGACCGCTTCATCGAGCGTGACGGGCAATTCTCGATTCCTGGGCCATAGACCGCGCCTTGATGCTTCACGCGCCGCGGACGTATAACGCGAGATGCCGTATCCTTTTCCAACGAGACGTTCGGACGTCAGCACGTCGCCCGGCCTACCGTCCATCATCAGCTTGCCTTCGTACAACGCGATCACGCGGTCGGCGAACTGGGCGACCCATTCGACTTTATGTTCGGCCATGATCACGGTCATGCCGCGTTCGGCCAGTGAGCGGATCACACCGAAAACCTCGCGCGTGCCGATCGGGTCCATTTGTGAAGTCGGCTCATCGAGCACGAGAACCTTCGGCTGCATGACCAGGATCGAGGTCAGCGCAACGCGCTGCTGTTGTCCGCCGGAAAGTGAATAGGGCGAGCGGTCGGCTAAATCGCGGATGCCGGTCAACGTCAGGGCCTGATCGACGCGCTCTTTCATTTCGCCGCGCGGGATGCCAAGATTCTCCAGTCCAAAAGCAATCTCTTCGTAGACGGTATATTTCGCGCCGGAGATCTGGTTGAACGGGTTTTGAAAAGCAAGCCCAACGTTCAACACCCAATCGCTGAGCGTGGACGTTTTTGTCTCAACGCCCGCCACTTCGACGCTTCCCTGCAAATCGCCTTTGAAAAAGTGCGGAACGAATCCGGCTAATGTATAACACAGCGTAGACTTTCCCGCGCCGTTCGGACCGATCACGGCGACGAACTCGCCCTCGTTAATTTTCAGGTTGATATTCGAAAGCGCCGGCGTTTCCGTCAGCGGATATTTATAGGTAACGCCTTTGAGATTTACGATAGCCATATTTTGACCGCGATGATTGCGACGACGAGAAGCAGAAGAATCCAGCGGAGGGCCTTGTCGAAGCTGCTGTCGGGGATTTCGCGCAGGGAAGTTTTTGTATGCCTGGAAGTGAAGCCGCGCGCTTCGATGGCGATGGCGCGCTCCTCCACTTCGACCAGGGAGCCAAAGACCAGCGGGCTGACCAGCGGCACCAGCGCGCCGGCGCGTTTGAAAAGACTGCTCTCGGTGTCGAGTCCGCGCGAACGCTGTGCGGCGATGATCGTCTGCGCCTTGGCTTGCATCTGTGGGATGATTTGAATCGTGGAAATAATGACGTAGGCAAACTGGCTCGGCAGGCCGCGATGCGTGAGATCGCTCATCAATTCGCTGGGATGAGTCGTCAGCAGAAAAATCGTGAACGAGGAAACCATCGCAAAGATGCGCGTGGCATTTTCGAAAGCATAAGCCAGACTCTCGCGCGTCACATGCAGGAACCAGATGCTGAACAGTTCCGTTTTCCCAACCGGCTGGAAGAGCGCTTGCATGATGAAAAGAAATCCGGTTGCAGGGAGAATGAGGCGAAAGGCTGCATTCAAAAAATCGCGTTGAACTTTTCCGACAAAACTTAGCGGGGCGATGATAAAAAAGATAATGGCAAGCGGCGTCCAATACCACGGACTCAAAAAGCCGATCAACGTCAAGCCAAGGGCCAGGACCAACTTGGTCAGCGGGTTGAGATTATGGAGGAAGCTTTCGCGTTTGACGTAAAAAGAAAGACGTTCGCGCATGTTTTAATTTTCCCTCACCTCCGTCCCCTCTCCCAGCGGGAGAGGGGTGAAGGGGTGAGGGCAAAAATTATTGTGTCAAAATCCTGGTAAGTATGAAAGCCGCGATCAGGACCAGCACAACGACAATGCCAATCGCGTAGAACAATTGGTTGCGGGTCGCGCCTTGTTCGATCTCAACATTCTCCGGGCGCGGGAAGCGCGCCAGGAAGCGCGTCGAAAGTCCCTGGATGATGGCGAACGCCAACAAAGAAGTCGAAATTTTGTCCACCGGCTCGACGAGGAAGTTGGTGCTGAAAACGGCGGGGATCAGTCCCTGTCCGGTTTGCAGCAGATAAGCTGTGATGAAGGATGACCCGCTGGCCGTGATGCCGCCATAAATGTAAACGGCAATCGGCGTCGAGGCAATCGCAGCAGTCAACGCCACGAGGAAGCCGGTAATGACGACCTTCCACCAGTTCTTGAACAGGCCGAATTTCGCGCACCACCCGGCGACGAAACCGATGAACAAGGCGACGGGCCACCAGGGCAGCGCGTTCGGATCAATCAGCAGGCCCCAGATCGTGTTCGAAAGCGCGCCGGTCAGCGCGCCGGCCCACGGCCCGCACACAGCCGCAACCAGCACCGTGCCGATCGAGTCGAGATAGATCGGCAGTTTGAGCAGGACAACAATCTCGCCCATGACCACGTTGATGGCAATGGCGACCGGGATCAAAACCCATGTGACGGTATTGAAATCTTTCTTGATTGAATCGACTAACTTCATTTTGCATTCTCCTTTTT
>JAJYOO010000139.1 GCA_021796155.1 Chloroflexota bacterium | reverse complement strand
GAACGATGTTCGAACAACAGCACGGAAGATAAGTCGGAGTTCTCGGCTAATGATTGCAAGTAAACATGGATCATTTGCCGCAATTTCTCATCGGCAGGAACAGACCGGTTCGCGATCGGTGCGATCCGTTCGGTGAGCATTTCCAGCGCGTGGTCAAGCAAGGCCAGCAGGATTTCCTGCTTCGATGAAACGTGGTGATACAAACTGGCCTTTTGCAGATTGACGGCCCCGGCAATATCAGCCATGGACGCGCCATGATAACCTTTCTGGCGAAAGACTTGCGCGGCGGCGTCGAGGATATCAGCTCTGGTCATGGACGTTCCCTACCGAACGGTCGGTAGCAAAAAGATACTACCGTTCCAGCACGATGTCAAGGATTTAAGGCTGGTTTCAGCATGACTTCGCTGGGTGAGCGTCAGTTTTTTGGAAAACCACAAACACGAAGGGCACAAAGTACACCAAAGGTGAGGATTCACGATTTGGCGCTCCTTTTTCCTTCGTGGCTTTCGCGAAGCACCGTGCGGGTTGTGCGCTTTGTATTTAGAAGGTTCTTCTCCCAAAATTTTGACACCCATCCCCTTTTGGTTTGGAAGAACAAATCAAAAATCCATGTGCTATAATCAACCCATGGCAACATCACTCCCTCAACCACAAAATCCTCCTGCCCAGCCTCCGCTGACCCCCGAACAAATCGCTGTAAAAAAAGCCCAGGAACAACAAATGAAGACCATGATCGCAGCCATCGTTGCCATCGTGGTGGTTGTCCTGGCCGGATTGATCACGGCAATTTATTTTTTGGCACGGCCTGAGACATCCGTCGAGGAAGTTGGCCGAATTCGCGACATTTTCATCATCGTCGTGGCGCTCGAAACGCTGGTGATCGGCATCGCACTGGTTATATTGCTCGTCCAACTCGCCAGCCTGATCAACCTTCTGCAAAATGAAGTCCGTCCGATCATCCAGGCCACCAGCGAAACCGTCAACACCCTGCGCGGCACTGCAGAATTTCTTGGCGAAAACGTGATCGAACCTGTCATAAAGTTGAATAGCTACCTGGCCAGTATTCAACGTGTGTTAGAATTGATGGGACTAAAACGAAAATAGTTCGATATTCTGAAAGGAGAAAATCCTATGTCTTCCGATCGTGATGAATTTGGAGCTTTCCTCGTCGGCTTTATCGTCGGCGGTTTGACTGGCGCTGTAGTGTCGCTTTTGTTTGCCCCCCAAAGCGGTGAAGAAACGCGGGCTTTGATTAAAGATAAAAGCATCGAGTTGCGCGACATCGCATCGCAGTCAGCTGAAGAAGCGTTGGCCCGCGCCGAGGCCGCCGCTGCTGAAGCCCGCGCCCGCGCGGACGAGTTATCCAAAGAGGCCCGCGCCCGCGCCGAAGAGTTGGCCAAGGAAGCCCGCACGCGCGGCGAAGAATTTGCCAAGGAAGTCCGCGCGCGTGGCGAAAGCGCCCTCGAGGCCGTCCGCAAGCCCAAGAAGTCCGGCGGCGAAAAACCAGCCGCAACAACTTAAATACAAATGCAGACAACAAGGGTTTGGCCCCAGCGGTCAAACCCTTGTTTTGTTTGAGGCCACTTGACCATCATCAGGCGCCTCATGCGCTTTTTCTTCTATCACTTCTATCACGCTTGCGCCTGGACGTATGATTTCGTCGCGGCAGTGGTTTCAATTGGGCGTTGGAAGGATTGGATTCAGACAGTAATCCCATTCATCGCAGGGACGCGCATACTTGAGATCGGACACGGCCCCGGACATTTACAACGCATCTTACGGACCCGTGGTCTGCTCGCCGTTGGGCTGGACGAATCTCGTCAAATGGGTTTCCTCGCTAAACGCAACACGGGCGGCTCTGCCCGTCTCGCGCGTGGACTGGCGCAAGCACTCCCCTTTCCATCGCAAATGTTCGACAGCGTGGTTTCTACTTTTCCATCCGAATACATCTTCGACCCGCGCACGCTGTCAGACGTGTTCCGCGTTCTCCGAAACGGTGGCCGCTTCATCCTCCTGCCGGTTGCGTGGATCGCCGGACGTGCATTCCTTGATCGCCTCGCGGCCTGGTTATTCCGCGTCACGGGCGAGACTCCAGCAAACGTCATTGATATCATCAGCGAGCGGGCAATCCACCCGCTTGAACGCGCCGGATTCAAAGTGGAAACCAAGCAAATCAAATTTGCATCAAGCGTTGTGCTGATCGTGATCGCCAGCAAATGATCCATGCTTCGCCAAAACCCGGGAAGAGTGCTGTCATCATCTGTATTGCTTCTTATTTTTTGTGGATTTTGAGCGGATGTCCGCAAACGCCAATCACCAAAGTAGTTCCAATTGCTGCAGTCGCGATTCTGCTTTTACACCTGATCATCGAAAAGTATCGCTGGCAAGTAATTCCGCTTTATTTTATGTGCGGCGCTGCATCAATAAATTTCGTGTATAATCTGCGCCATGTCACTGAACCTATTGCCTGCCCCGCGTGGATACAAATCTTCCCTGTCTGGTTAGGTTCAATTCCTCGTGCCTGCTGAAAGCGGCTCCCAGACCCGGCGAGCCGTTTTTTATTTGCCGGAAAACAAACAATGAAAGACAACCATTTGACAATCAACGATCTAATTGAAAAGATGAATTCATTAGTAAAATCAAATTCAGTGGCGGGAAGAACCACAAGACAAAGAAGAATTGGCTTCAGAATTGGCCTATATAGCGCTTTACCTTTTACAACTGGCATCTGTTTCAAAGATTGATCCTGAACAGGCAATTTTGAATAAAATTGAGATCAACAAAACAAGAATATGGGATGACAAATGAGAGTCAGTATATTTGGAAGCTCAAAGCCGATACCCGGCGATAAAACTTATATCGAGGCACTTGAGTTGGGCGGTCTACTTGCCAAGCGCGGCCACGTCGTATTGACAGGCGGCTACATGGGCACAATGGAAGCCGTCAGCCGCGGCGCGGCCGAAGCGGGCGGACACGTGATCGGCGTGACATGCACCGATATCGAAAAATGGCGCGCGGTCGGTGCGAATCAATGGGTCAAGGAAGAGATTCGCAAAACCACATTGACCGATCGCGTTTTAGGTTTGATCGAAAATTGCGACGCGGCGCTGGCTTTGCCCGGCGGCCCTGGCACGCTGACGGAAATTTCGCTCATGTGGAATTTGATGATCATCGGGTCACATCACCGCAGGCCGCTCATCCTGATCGGCGGCGGCTGGCAGTCCGTCATCGGTCAGGTATATGTGTCGCTGGATTCTTATGTGTCCGCTTCGCAAAGAGAATTGGTACAATTCGCGGCAGATAATCAAACCGCCGTAGAAATGCTATAACATGTCATTGCGAGACGGCGTTCTTCAGTCGAAGCAATCTCGAATTAATCAAGAGAGATTGCTTCGCAAAAAAACGCGCGCAATGACATAAACACAATCGAGGAAAAATGGCTGAAGATAAACTTACAACCCGCAGTGAAGATTTTTCAGAATGGTACAACCAACTCGTGTTAAAAGCCGAGATGGCCGATTACGCCCCCGTGCGCGGATGTATGGTGGTGCGGCCTTACGGCTGGGCCTTGTGGGAAAACATCACCGCCGCGCTCGATAAACGCTTTAAAGAAACTGGACATACCAACGCGGCCTTCCCGATCTTGATCCCCATGTCGTTCTTTGAAAAAGAAAAAGAACACGTGGAAGGCTTCTCGCCCGAATTGGCCGTCGTCACACACGGCGGCGGAGAAAAACTGGAAGAACCGCTCGTGGTGCGGCCCACTTCCGAGACCATCATCGGTTATATGTATTCCAAATGGATCAAATCATGGCGCGACCTGCCCGTACTCATTAATCAATGGGGTTCTGTCATGCGCTGGGAACTCCGCACAAAGTTATTCCTTCGCACTGCCGAGTTTTACTGGCAGGAAGGCCACACTGCGCATGCATCCAAAGAGGAGGCGCTCGAAGAAATGTATCGCATCCTCGATATTTATGCGGACGTTGCCATCAACGAGGCCGCCATCCCTGTCATCAAAGGCCGCAAAAGTGAGACCGAAAGATTCGCGGGCGCACAGATCACAACGTCCATCGAAGGCATGATGCAGGATAAACGCGCTTTGCAATCGGCAACATCCCATTACTTCGGTCAGAATTTCGCCAAGGCTTTCGAGATCCAATACGTTGACCAGAACAACACGCTTCAATTCTGTGAGACCACTTCGTGGGGTTTATCCACACGCATGATCGGCGCCATCATCATGACGCACGGCGACGATCAGGGACTGGTTCTGCCTCCCCGCCTTGCACCCATTCAAGCTGTCATCGTTCCCATTTATAAGAACGATGCTGAAAAGAGCAAGGTTATGGAAGTAGCGAATAAAATCTTTGCCGAACTCAAAGCGGCGGGCATCCGTCTAAAAATGGACGACCGCGAAAATGTCAGCTCGGGATTCAAGTTCAACGATTGGGAAATGCGCGGCGTTCCTGTGCGCGTCGAGATCGGCCCCAAGGATGTGGAAAAAGGTTCGGTGGCGCTGGCCCGCCGCGATATCCCCGGAAGAGGCGGAAAATCCTTCGTCCCGCAATCGAATCTGGCCGCGAGCCTCAGCAGATTGCTGACCGATATTCAAGCGTCCATGCTGAAAAAGGCCACTGATTTCCGCGATGCGAATATCCATGATCCCCAGGATTATGCCGAACTGAAAAATGTGCTGGCCGACGGCTGGGCGCTTTCCTGGTGGTGCGGTTCGAAGGAATGTGAGGCCAAAGTCAAGGAAGACACGAAAGCCACCACCCGCAACGTTCCGCTCGACCAGGCCAAAGGCGAGGGCAAGTGCATTGTCTGCGGCGAGAAGGCTGATAAGAAAGTTTATTTCGCCAAGGCGTATTAATCATGCATTACAGATTACGCATTATGAATATTTCATAATGCGTAATCTGTAAAAAATATATGCCCGCAATTGATCTTGCACGTCTCCGCAAACAAGCCTCGCGTCTCGCAGATTTTTTCTTCGTGCCTGACGAGTTCTTAAATCACCTGCACGAGATGCTCGAATTTTATGTCAACCGCACGATGCGAAAACCACAAGCCACCGCGCCAGGTTCAAACCTCCCTACTTATCGCACACACAGCGTTGTCATCAAACAAATCGAACAGGAAATTTCTCGCAGCGCCAGTGAGTATCCTGAAGCCGCGCTCGAACTGGCTGATCTTCTCTGGGACGAGGGTTATCTCGAGACTCGTTTGCTGGCCGCATTTCTGCTCGGACATATTCCGCCGCAGGAAAGCCATCTGCTTCCGCGCCTGACGGCCTGGACCCAGCAAATACACGACATAAATCTACGCGCCGAACTGCTCGATACCAGTCTGGCACGCATGAGAAAAGAAGCGCCGGATCAATTTTTACAACTGACCGGTGAATGGCTTCAACCTGAACGCATGCGCTTATGGCCGAACGGAATCCAAGCGGTGATCTCGGCTGTCGAAGATCCGGCCTTTGTCAATCTGCCGCCGCTGCTCAAATTAATCGCACCGGTCATCGAAGCTGCGCCCGCCAAACTTCAACTCGAGATCGAAGAACTTGTGCTGGCGCTTTATAAGAAATCTCCAACCGAAACAACCTATTTTCTCCGCCAGGCGCTGATCTCATCAACTGACCCAATGACCGCCATCACCTTCCGGCGCATTTCTTCATCCTTTCCCCCCGCGCTCAAGAAAGAACTGCGCGATTTCATCAAGACAAAATCCATCATGCGTGGAGACGATCATGCTTGACGCCAAAAGAATCATTTACCTGCACGGACTCGAATCCAACAGCCAGACCCACAAAGCCGCGCTCGTGCGCGCCATCTATCCGGATTTGGTCGTGCCGGATTTTACCGGCTCGTTGGATGAGCGCATGCAGCAGCTTTATCCGATCCTCGGCAGCGCCTCCAACTGGACCCTGATCGGCTCCTCATACGGAGGCTTAATGGCCGCCCTGTTCTCGACCCGTTTCCCGGCGCAAGTCCGCAAGCAGATTCTGCTGGCGCCCGCCTTGATGCTGCCAGAATTCGCCGAGCGCCTCCCCGCTCCGATTGACGTACCGACAATCATCATTCACGGCAGACAGGATACCATCGTGCCGCTTGACATGATCAAACCATTGGCGGAAAAAGTCTTCCGTCAACTCGATTACCGTCTCGTGGACGACGACCATCGTTTACACCAAACTGCCGATGGCCTGGACTGGAAATCGATTCTAGAATAGATCAAAATGCTCAAACAGTGCATCTTCTGGCATGACACCGTCCAAATGCCGGACGACAAAAATCCAACAGCTTTGCCCGAAAAAGTAGACGTGGCCGTGATCGGCAGCGGCTTCACGGGTCTCTCCGCGGCGCGGACTCTTGCAAAGCGCGGCGCTCGTGTGGCCGTGCTGGAAGCGGAAACTATCGGCTGGGGCGCGAGTTCACGCAACGGCGGCATGGTGCTGACCGGACTCAAAGTATCCATGCAGAGCGTCATCAAGATCGGA
>JAJYOO010000138.1 GCA_021796155.1 Chloroflexota bacterium | reverse complement strand
CCCGGATATTCGCTCACGCGCCAACTAAGCAAAGCTAAATCATATTGATGACTGCTAAAGACAGAGTAATTGATTTGATCCGATACCATCGGCATTGCAGTTACCGGGATTCCAAGCAGACGCGCCTGTTGTTCAATATAAGACGCAACGCTCATTTTCGCTTCATCAGCTGAAGAAACCATTAAGTTCATTGATGAAAAACGATTTCCTTTTGGTAGAGTCAGTCCCTGACCAGCCAAATTAGCAGATGGCAATTGAGTCCATGTGTAACCAGCGGATTGGAGCAAACTCGCGGCTTGCGCTAGACGGGAAGCAGAATCCTTGCCTTTACATGGAAGCGACACGTTCGCAGCGAACCAAAATGACTCGCCAGACGAAACAAACGAATCCAGCGGGACGACTGACGAATGTAACTGGCCGACGAGAGCTTTGTTGTCAATGATGCAAGCGAATGCCTGATGTAAAGTCGGATCACTCAATGTTGGATTTGATGAATTAAAAACCAAAAACTGCACCTGGCTATTTGGATTCTCTGCGATTTTTTGAATAGAAGGAATCTGACTAAGCCCTTGCGAAGAAATGCCGCCGGGTTCAAGGACGGAATCAACTTCACCTCGCACCAATGCAGAAATGGCGGCGCTTTCATTTGAATAAAAGTTATATGTTGCTTGCGTGAACGCTGGATGTCCAAACGGAAAATTTGCGTTGGCAAGATTTACAACCGAATCGTTTTGCGACGGATCAGTCTGCCATATTCCCAGCAGCGGTTCATTGTTATTGCCCAGCGCATAAAGCGAATCACGCGCGGCTTTCATCGCTGAATCAAAACTGGATTGCGCCTTTTCAAGGTCGGCATTCGCTTGATTCAAGTTGCTCAACTGGCGATTGATATTCAGCTGCATTTGCTGCATTTGATTCGGCGGGATAGGCGTTGCGAGCATCGCGTCGTATTGCTTTTGAAGGTCAGCAACATGTGCTTTCAATGTTTCAATTTGCTGGGCAAGATCCCTTGGAGGTAACAAAGCTTCAGACGCGGCGATCTTTGAAGACCAAAAATCTTTCTGCACAACCGGGCCTTGCAGCGTGCCGTATTGCCACACACCGACGTTCGGTTGTTTCTTGAAATAAAACTTTACCGTATACGCGTCCGCGGCTTCGGCATGGTCGAGGTAATCGGGATTGTAATAATCGTGCCAGTCAAAGCCAAGCTGAAAAGATAAAACAGTATTTACTGTAAAAGCGACATCGTCGGCAGTGAACGGAGAACCGTCCGTCCACTTCAGATCGGTGCGGAGAGGAACCGTTGCTGTGTAAAAATTTCCTTCCTGTTGAACAGGCGACGGCATTCCACGGGCGGCCATTGGTTCAAATTGCCTGTCTGGAATTGAGAGTTGATAAAGGCGCGGCCAGTAGCCGGATCGAACCGCATAATTGTTGTACGAATATCCTTTCACATCGAACAAAGCCCAGACGTTGGCATTCGTCACGGAGCCGATCAACGCAAAAAGAATTTCATGTGATTGTGGAAGCGAAGTTGGAGTCGCCGTCGGTGCGGGAATGACCGGTGTAACGGTAGCCGTTGGAGGTCCGCATGAGGCGAGCAGAGCCAGCAAAAGTAACGCTGGCAGAAATCGAAAACGAATCACTGCTGACAACCAACGCCTTTGTCAAACGCCTCGATGTTCCACATCGGATTGGCACTCGGGTCGAGATCGAAGTGGCAAATGTCGGAGCGCGCCGCGGCAACTTTGATCCGATAATAAAGCGGAATGGACGGCAACGTCGAAGCAAAGATAGCCTGCGCCTGATGATACGCGTCGGTAAAACTTTGCTCGCCGGGCAACGCCAGTTGTGCGGCATGACACGCCGCATCGAAATCGGGGTTTTTGTAGCCGCTCACGTTCGTGCCAACCCAATGATTGGCGTCGTTCGGAATCTCAAGACTCGTAAACCAATCACACGGCGGATTGATGTTATCCGTTGCCATCGCATATTCGATCAAATCAAAGCGGCGGCCAAACAACAGGCCGAGCGGGCCAGGCGCATAAAGATCGTTCTGGGAAAAATATTGCACTTTCACGCCGATGCCGCATTGTTCAAGCGATTGCGAAAGAATGTCCGCCACCTGGCGGCGTTGGGCCGCGGGCGTGGAATAATAATTTAATTCGAGCGGTGTGCCATTCTTGACGTTTTTGACTCCCGCCGCGACGCGCGCCGTAGCTGGATTGCCATCGAGGTCTTTCCAACCGATCTGGTCGAGCAATTGTTCGCCCGCGGTTGGATCGAATTTGTAGTCGGGAAGGCCGGAATCATAGACCGGATGACCAACAGGAACGAACGAAGTCGGCACGCTGGTCTTTCCAAAGAGAACCGTATCCACAACTTTCTGGCGGTCGAGGCATAAGGCAACCGCCTGGCGCGTGCGCGGGTCGCCAAAAATATCCTGGCGTTCCGCGTCGGCAGAGCTGTAACCATTGTCGAACGTCGCGGGCGTGATGCCAAGTCCAAGCCATTCGATTGCATCACTCGGAATGAAATACGCCTGGATGTCTCCGCCCTGCTGCATCTGTTGAAGCAAAGCGACCTGCGTATCGAGATGAATACTCGGATCGAGAATGTCGCAACGACCCGCAGTCAATTCACTGATGGCAGTGTTCGGATCGGGGATGAAGCGAAAAACAACTTTATCGAATTTTGGATAACCTTCCGACGAGCGGAAGTAATATTGATTCTTTTCAAGCGTGATGTGATCACCCTTGACCCATTCCTGGATCGCGTACGGCCCCCAGCCAATCGGCGTGCGCGCGGCGATGTCCATGTTTCGAAGGTCGGCAGCTTTGTATTGACCCCAAACATGCTTGGGAGCTGGGGCAAAAAAATTAGTCATAAAACTTTGATCAAGATAACCTGGAACGCCCCACCATTGCGTTACCGATGGGCCAGCAGCTTCATACGTTTGTGTGCGGTCGATCAAAAATTTTGAGCCAGGCGTGTTGTTATCCGCCGCCAATTGGTACGCGTAAACAGAATCTTCCGAAGTCAGCGGCGTGCCATCCGACCACGTGAGATCGGTACGCATGCGGAACGTCACGACCATTTGATCCATTTGCAGTGGGCTGACACCGTCATACGTGATAACACATCCATCATTGCGGCAGCCCGACGGGCGGACCTTAACACCTGCGGCGAGCGCAGTCAGATTGCCATCCGCGTCCACAATCTTCGAGCCGGCCGTGACGCTGACTGGAGCGATCTGTGCGTCGCCATTTTCGAGACTGGGCATTTGCTCCAAAACGACCGGTTGATAAGTGTAGCCGATTGTGTCGTACGGTCCCTCGTCAATGGCTGCCAATACACTGAGCGCCGCATCATTCGGACCCGAAAATGGATACAGCGTATTTGGCTCTTCGCCCAGGCAGACAGTCAGTGTGCTTGGTGCGGACGGCGTCCCCGTTTCCGCGGGAGCCGAGGGCGAGGCCAATACAGGAGTAGGAGTAGATGAAGTTGTCGCCAGAAAGGGAATGGCGCACGCTGATAATGCAAAAAACAAAACCAAGAACGCCAGTGAGTAGTTCTTCTTCCAGAAAATGTCCATGTTACCTCCCCTATATTTTATCTTTATTCTGAAGGATTTAGAACGCCGACAAAGTCAAGAGCAAGCTTCAAACGATTAACGATTTACGGTAATTTAAAACCGTTCCCTCCTGGAGAAACGGCGTTGTTGATAACAATGCAACCAGGAGGGAACAGAAACAATTGAAGCCAAATCTCGAAGCAAAAAGTTACGTCTTACCACGCATACGTGGATCGAGCACATCGCGCAGTGCATCGCCGACCAGGTTCCATCCCATCACGAACAGGGTCAGTGTCAAACCCGGCCAAACGATAATGTACCAGTACGTGTCCAAGCTGGTAATCCAGTTCCGAGCAAAACTGAGCACCTGGCCCCAATCGGCATACCCAATATTCACGCCAATACCCAGGAACGAGAGCGCAGCAAAAGTAAGGACCACGTCACCAATACCAAGAGAGGCCAAAACCAGCGTGGGAAAAATGGCATTCGGAATAATGTGACTAAAGAGAATACGGCTATCTTTGACGCCGATAACACGCGCTGCCATTACAAAGTCACGTTCTTTGACGGAGAGAATGTCGCTGCGAATGACACGCGCATAACTCATCCAGCCAAATGTAATCAGGGCGATGATGGATGGGATCAGACTTCTTCCAATCTTCGGCGTGAGCACAGCTGCCAGGATCAGGGCCGCCAGGATGAAGGGCAAGGTCATAAAAACATCCACGATGCGCATGAGGACATTATCCACGATGCCGCCATAATACGCCGAGACTGAACCGACAATAATGCCGATCAGGAAGGTAGCGACCACCACAATGAAGCCGGTGCGGAAAGCGGTCCGCGTGCCCCAGATGATCCCATAAAAGACATCATACTGGCCTTGCGAAGTGCCCAAGAGATGCACCCAGTGATCAGTTTTCATGATGGGCTTCCACCAGAAAGGCAGAGGCGGCACATTGCGTGTCCAAGCCGACATCATGGGACTAGGCTCCGACGTAAACCCATCGCGTGGAATTTTATAAGGGTCATTGGGCGTCACAGGCGGAGCAATCAACGGCGCGGCCAATGCAATGAATATAAACAACGCGATCAAGATGAAGCCCAGAATGGATGCGGGCGTTTTCAACAAACCGGTGAGAATACGGTAATTTTCCGGACCCAAAAAGCGTTCCAACCAACCGATCTCGCGCAGAGGAGTAGCTTCACGCAACAGAGCATTATTACCAGCAGGAAGTGTAGAATCGGCCATTGAGAATCTCCTCAGGACAAACGTACACGCGGATCAACAACCGCATACAACACATCAACTACAAGGTTCGCAAGGATCAGAATCATGCCATTGAAAAGGGCGAACCCCAACACAGTAATCACATCAAGTTGAGCAGCAGCATTGGCCGCGGCCTGCCCAATACCCGGATAATTGAAAACTGTCTCCGTGATCACCACACCTCCCAGCAGGAGAATCACCTGGAACCCTGCCAATGTCACAACGGGAAGCATGGCATTCGGACGCGCATGTTTGTTGATGACCACATTTTCAGGCAAACCCTTGGCACGTGCTGTGGTCACGTATTCCTGCCGCAACGTCTCAAGCATCGAAGAACGGGTAACGCGAACAAAGGTGGCCCAGCTGATATAGGAAAGGGTGAGGATCGGCATGAGCATGTGGCGCATGGCATCCCAGAAAATATCGAGCCGTCCATTGAGAAGTGAGTCTATGGTCAGCAGGGAAGTGTAATGATGAAAGCTGTTCGAGAAAACAATCTGATTGGCCCAGTCAGAAAGCCTACCCGGCGGGAACCATTGCAGATTGGCATAAAAAATCAACAACATCAATAACCCAAACACAAACGTAGGAAAAGATGTCCCAACAATGCTGAAAATCCTTGCAGCTTGATCAATAAAACCGTTCTGATGAACAGCAGCTTGGACGCCCAACCAGATGCCAACCGAAATCACCGGTACGACCGCCCAAAGGGTAAGGTCCAATGTATTTGGAAAACGAGTGCGTATCAGGTCAAGCACTGGTGTGGATGCTGTGCGCGAATAGCCGAAATCACCGAAGAGGATGCCTCCCTTCCGTTCCCCCGTCACTGTGCTTTTGGTGCCTACAAGCCAGCGCCAATACTGAACATAGAGGGGTTGATCCAACCCATATGTCTTGATAATCCCGTTGATCGCATTGTCAGTTTTCGGTATATCCCTGACGTATAAAGCTGATCGCTCTACCGGGGAAAGAAACTGCAGCATACCGAAGATCAACACTGTCACCCCGAACAGCAATACCGGTACCAGCAGCAGACGACGGATAATATATGTGCCCATGAACACCTCACGATTTTGTCATTCAGATTGAGCTGAATCTGACTAAAGATCCATTTCAATCGGCAGGACAAAACCAAAAAGATAGTATGGGGGCCCGCAGGCCCCCATACAAAACTATCCTTGAACGTGACTTACTTGATATTGAAGTTGTAGATGATCACGTCCTGGGAAAGGACTGGCAAGCCCATGTACACACGCAAAGGCTTTTCCGTCGCAGAGGGTGCGGTCTGGCCCGCGGCGCAGATCGTGAAAGCCGCAGTGCCTAGTTTGGCAGAATCATAGCCGCAAACCGGTTGAGGTGCGTCATAGGAACCGGTGGTGGTGTTGTACAGCGCCAGCTCACCAACCATCGCATTAGCCTGCGAACGATTCTCGACCGGAACATCCACGACATCAGCATCACCAGCCTGCAGTTCACTGAAGCGGGTTCCCCACTCGGGGACGATCTGGATTACAGCGCGATCCAGTTTAGGCGCATGTGCAGTATCCCAATAAGTGGGATTCTTGGTCAGAACGATTTCCTGACCAGCTGTCCAGTGATCCAACATGAACGGACCGGTACCCATGGCAACCTTGGAAAGCGGATCGTCGGCAGATGTGATTCCGTAGAACTTCTGCCAGGT
>JAJYOO010000137.1 GCA_021796155.1 Chloroflexota bacterium | reverse complement strand
AACGCCCAACCCTGCGCTTATCAATGCAAGCAGGATCACCGAAGCAATCAGCAGTGACGATTTGGAACGATCCAAAACCATCGGCTCTGCGCTGGCCTCCATCGGTTGAGCATTCATTTGCGCAGGCGAGGCGACAATGGTCAGGTCAGTGGTGGCAGTATGCCCGTCGCCAGCAACACAGCGTACAAGGTAGAAGCCTGGTGCCAACTCAGTTGGCAGTGTGTACGTAGCGGTAAAGCCAGACTCATCACCGTTACCAGAGGCAGTTGCCTGGCCAAGCTTGGACACGCCGGAGGCGCTTTCCAGTGTAATCTTCAGTATTTCGCCATCTTGCCAGTCCGAACCGGTGATGAAGATGCTCTCGCCGGGAACGGCCACTGTCGGCGCCAAAGTGATAGCTGGCTCACCGTGAGCGCGGACCATACCTGCAGAGAATAGGCTCATCAGGAAAGCGATGAATAAGCTGCGTATAAAGTTCGTCTTCATATCCGTCATCCTTTACATGCCAAGGTGATTGGCTACAGGAGCCAGCGCTGAGACAATCCCGCTGACAATCGCCAGAAGCAGGATACTGCCTGCCACGATCACAATCCATTTGCGTTTGAAAAGACTGAGATAAGGGCTGCGGTCAAGAACTGGCACTAAGATAAGTAGCAATCCCAAGAAGGCCGGAACAATGATCAGGCCGCGTATTCCGAGAACTGTCTCTGCCGGGAAGAGCCATATAAACATCCACCATGGTTTGGCGACCTCTACGCCAGGAATACCGGGATGTCCAAGGGGCGCAGGAAGAATCAACGCCAGCACCAAAATGATGGCAAATAGGATCAGGCCAAACCCGATCATGCTTCTAAGATGAAGATCGAAGCGCGACTCGCCTTCGCCTTTTGTCTTGCGAGTTGTAGCGTCGGCAGTAACTTTGGGCGAGATGCCATGCTGATTGATGAGATAAATATGTATGCCGATCAAGGCCGCGAAGGCCATCGGGAGGAGCGAAGTATGCAAGCTGAAGAGACGAATCAAGAGGGAATCGCTCCGGCTGAATTCTGAAGAGAAGAATATGCCCAGAGGTCCCATGAGCGCGCCTGCCGCTTTGGCGTGTTCAAGCGCTTCCATGCCCTCCTGATCGTACTTGAGCACCGAACCCGTATACACAGCGCCAAAGGTGATCAGCAGCAATCCAAGGCCAACGAACCATTGGAGCTCGCGTGGCTTTTTATATGCACCCGTGAACAGGATGCGCAGGAAATGCAAAAGGACCGTCAAGGTGACAACTTGCGCTGTCCAGAAATGGATCGAACGGATCAGATCGCCGAGTGGAACTCCAGTGATCAAATAAACCACGCTTTGCTGAGCTTCGCTAGGCGACGCATTGTAAAACTGCGCCATGTAGATTCCGGTCGCAAACAGGATCAGAAACCCGACAAATGAAATCCCGCCCAGCAAATACCAAATTGTATTTGCGTGAGCGGGAACCGGATACGTGAGTCCTTTCCAACCTGTTCGTTCGATCAGCCACTCGTTGAATGTCGGTCGTTGGGCTGACTGTGTTGAAGCTGCAGTAGCTTTCATAGAGTCTCCTTTGGCGTAATTTGAAAGTTGCCTCATTTTATGGCTATCGCCACTGAGAACCAAGCGCCATTAATCGTATTTTTGATATAGGCAATTTAGCTTATGCAAAACGTCGTAATCCTGCCGTGAACGGGCAGTGTTAGAATTTGCCCCCGATGAATTCATCAGATCATGTTCGTTCCTTTTTTGCGCCACGTTGGTTTCTTATAACCACGTTGATGGTTTTGTTTGGGCTTGGGCTTGCGATTCGACTCTACGATCTAACCAACCTCCCGCTTGATTTTCATCCCACGCGGCAATTGCTCAGTGCGCTGAAAACACGCGGCATGTATTATCAAACTGCGCCCAATGTCCCCGACTGGCAGCGGCAAATGGCGTTGCAGCAATGGCGCACGCGCGCCGAGGTCGAGCCGGAAGTTGTCGAACATTTGGTGGCGTTTACGTATCAATTCACCGGCGAACAGTTGTGGGTGGCACGCATTTATTCATCGCTGTTCTGGATCATCGGCGGAATTTTTCTTTTCTTCTTGATTCAAGATTTGATATCAACCGATGGCGCGGTGATTGCAACCGCGTATTATCTTTTCTTTCCGTATGCGATCATGGCCAGCCGCGCTTTCCAACCTGATCCATTCATGGTGATGTTGATCATCGCTTTCTGGTGGGCATTCCATTTTTGGATTAAGCGACCCTCCTGGTTGTTTGCGATTCTCGCGGGACTTTTGGGCGGCTTCGCGATCTTTATAAAATTTTATGCCGCCTTTTTTGTGATTGGAGCGGCGCTTGGTGAAGTGCTGGGAAGCTACAAGCTGCGTGACTTGATTCGCAACGCACAGGTTTGGTTGATTGTGATATTAGGAGTTTTGCCAGGCGCGGCCTATCTCTTCTATGGCATTGTTCTGAATGGATTCTTAGGCAAACAATTCAGCGGACGATTCATTCCGAGCCTGTTATTGAGTCCGATCAATTATGTTAATTGGGCGGCGAAAGCAAACATGGCTGTGGGCGCGGTGGCGATCATGCTCGGGCTGCTGGGTATTTTTATCGTCCGTGAAAGAAGCGTACGGAGTCTTTTGATTGGGCTGTGGATCGCGTACATTGTTTACGGTCTGTTTTTCGATTATGCCATTGGCACCCACGATTACTATCAGGAGCCATTCATTCCGTTAGTCTCCATTTCTCTCGCGCCGGTCGCGGACCTGGTGATGTCACGTCTCGCCGAACTAACGGCCGTCCGTTGGGGGCGCGTCGTAACATCGCTCGTTCTCCTGTATGGTGTGTTAGCGACTGTTTGGGATGTTCGCGGCCAACTGAAAGCAGTGGATTATCGTCCGCAGACGACGATGTGGGCTGAGATCGGTACCATCTTCAATCATGGTTCTGGCGTCGTTGCGTTGACACAAGATTACGGCGGCAGGCTGGCGTATTGGGGTTGGCAGAATGCAATCATTTGGCCGAACTCTGGCGATATTGATTATCATGATGTGCGCGGCGCGTTCTTCAAGTTCAGCCAAACGTTCAGCAATTTGACTCAAGGCAAACATTATTTCCTCGTGACGGATTTCACCGAGCTCGGCCGCCAGCCAGAACTCAAACAGCAATTGGCACGATATTCGGTCTATCAACAAGGCAACGGTTTTGTGATTTACGATTTGACCCGACCAGTGATTCATTAAGAATGAAGCAATTGCGGGATGCTTTTCAAAAAGGGTCTCAGAAAGATTCTATTAAACTTGGCCAGAGTCCTCTTGCAAGCAGTTCGGCTGGGCCGCAACCCATTCTGAGAAAGCTGAGATGAGAGCTGGCTTTTCTATTCATCTTCACCTACCGGATGCTCGATCTCTCCATTTAGAAAAGGTTCGGGATCTTGTTCAAACACGCGTAGGCAGGCCTGCGTGCAGAAGTAAACGCGTTCGCCGCGATAGACCGCGCTTGGGTAGTTTGTTGTATCTTTGATCTTCCCACCGCAGGCTGTTTTTGCTACGTAAGCAGTTTGATTTTCTTCTTCCATGCTCAAAACTCCATCCAGTAAAATCTGCTTTACTTGATGATTCGTTCGCACATCTTTTTACGTAGCGATCAGTATCGCACCGATGACCATCACCAGCGACGCTGGCAGGCGTTGAGCCGCTCCGCGTTCATGAAGGAACAAAAGACTCCAGATGACGGTCATTAACGTACTTAACTTAAAAAGCGTTGTGACGTATCCCAAAAGGCCAAGGCTGTATGCAGTATAGCCCAGAACAGGTGCAATGCCTGCGATGAGTCCAGCGAGGATCAATTCGCGACGATGCAAAGATAGTTTGGCAATGGCTGACTTGCCGCGCATCAACGCCAGGGGCGTTAAGAGAAAGGTCAGGAGGGCAGTAGCCACGAATGCCGCAAAGCGCGGGTCTTCCGGGTTGGTGTGCAGGATCGCGGTCTTTTCGAACAGTGGCGTAATCGCCCACAGCAATCCTGCAAACAGAACGAGCGCAACGCCGGGCGTGAATGTCAGCGATTTGATGGGCGCGAGCCAGCCTGCATCCGAACTGCGGTTGAGCCAATAAGCTCCGATGAGAACCAGGCCTACGCCTAACAGTCCGCGGACGGATGGTATCTCGCCGAGAAAAACAGCTGAAATTAACACCGTGAAGACTGGACTGAAGATAAGCAGGGGAGTGACCAGTGAAACATCTGCCAACTTCAACGCGCGTGTGGATGCAACCTGCGCCACAACGTTCAAAGCCGCGGAACCCAGCACTCCAAAGGCGAACAACCAATCAATGGCCGGGATGTTCGACATCGGTGTAAAGGTGAACAATGCAAGCAATGGCAGAGAAAGCGAAGTGATACCCCAGACCACTACAATCGTGTCAGCATCCTTAAGGATTCGCTTGTAAAGGATGGGGTTGAAGGAAGTGAATACCGCGGCACTTATCGCCAGAAAAGCCCACACAGCAACACCTGCGGATTGTCCTTTATTTTTTGGCTCTTGATATACAGCGCGTGAGTCTAACTTCCACAGTTACCACCATTCCCTGGCATTGTTGAAAGCAGGCCCTCCGACTGAAGAGAGGCGTGGACTCGGCTTGCTCCGGTTGCGGAAAAGAAATCTTTCCCTATGACCTGGCGTGCATCAGCTTGAACGAAATCCATATGCCGATTCGACTTGAGATCGATAGCCACCTCCAATGCCTGTTGTGGAAACCAAAATGCGTTTACGTATTTGGCGGCCTCGAACATCTCATCTACACTGGCGCCGTTGTACGCCATCAACTCTAACAATCCCAGCATTGCCATACCGTGATTGCAATCGGGGAAAAGGGTTGGATTATCACAACATGGACGATAGACGGCTGATGCCACTTGCTCCAGGCGTGCTTGTTGTTCGGTTGTCAGTGAAATTAACTCAGTACTTGCGTATAAATCCTTGACAGGCTTTGTGCCAAGTGTCCAACCGCCCGTGGACGCGAACTGATCGATCTGACCGTTACTATATTGGGTGATCGGTCCATTTGTAAGAATTGGATTCTTATTTGCGAGACCAACTGCCCAAAAGAAATTTAGAAGGAAATGAGCGTTCTTCTGTGTAATGATGACCTGATCATTGCTTCCCTGTTTCAATATCTCGACTTGATCCTGCGTCAACGGATCCCCGGACTGTTGATACACGGACGCGAACGCGTCAGGGTTGATCGCTCCGCTTTCGATCAGGCGCGGTCCGAGGTTGCCGAAGCGAACGGGGAGTTTATATCCCTCGGGTGGATTGACTTGCTTCATCAGCGCCGCGGTATCTATCCCGTTCCCGTTTTGGCCGCTGGCGACAGAGGAGGTTGCTGCAGATTGAACGTTGCCAGCCTGGGTGGCTTGCCTCAGCTTCTGCCCCCAGACAAAGTAGCTGGTCAGAATCCCAAGCACGAAGGATAACAAAACCAGAAATGGATACAGGCGGGTGATGAACGGGTACGAGGGTTTCTCCTCGGGCGACAATGCCGCTACAGTCGTTGTTCGCAAAGGAACGCGCTTCCTGCTCGTCGTTCTGCTGGTCACTCGATGGGCGGTTGGCTTTCTATTCAGATTTGGATCTAACATCTCTCTCCTCTTTTGATTGGCTCTTTATTTGACGGCTTCATAAAACCAGATCGGTCCAAAGATGGTATTCATGTGTTCCGCCTCAGTAGCGGAATCAAACCCTGCTTCTCTCAACATGGGCAGGATGTGCCCTCTGAAATTGTCGGCGGCCTCTTCGAGATTTTTCATGATTGCACTTTGAAAATGAGTGAGCGGGCTGAAGGGACGGCCAAAGTCCAGGAGGTGAAATCCGCTGTCGGGTCGAAGGACGCGGCGCACTTCCCGAAAAGCGCGTACCTTATCTTTGCTGACGAGATGATGGATCACGAGACTGCTCACAACCATATCAAATGAATCGTCTGCGTACGGAAGATCATATGCGAGACCGTAATCCCACACAATATTCACATGTGCCTGTGCAGATTTGTTCTCGGCAATCGCCAAGACATCTCGATCACCATCCACGCCCGTGATGAACGCATTGGGAGCGGCTTGGTTGAGCATGATTGTTAACGTCCCAGTCCCACAGCCAAGATCAAGCACATGCTGGTCCGGCCCAATGTTGGCACGCTTGATCAATTTGCGTTTGAAGGTTTCTTCACGCATGCCCCATTTGAGCAAGGGATCATATAGTGGTGTAAGCCAGTGGAAACTGAGAGCCGGGATATAACGCGCATTTTTTTGCGTCTTCTCTTTTTGCATATCAGGCCTCTTATCTGACCGATTTGAGTACTTCTAAAAAAATTACACGGCGTTTCCATCTGAGCTTGCTGGAATGAGACGCGGCAGGAAGGCAGGCGTCTGCGCAATATACTTGGCGTAGGTCTCTCCAAATTCCGCCAGCGACTCCCGCTCCTCTCTTCGCGCCAGCCGCACATACATGAAGATCAGCAGGGGAAA
>JAJYOO010000136.1 GCA_021796155.1 Chloroflexota bacterium | reverse complement strand
CACGTTGGGATTAACCTTCGCACACAACTGCAATGCCTCAGCCCCATCAGACGCTTCACCGACCATCTCGAATCCATCTTCGGTTTCGAGAATCAATTTCAGACCCTGGCGGATAATCAGGTGATCGTCGGCGATCAGCACACGAATGGATTCAGACATCAAAAAGATTCTACTCCGCGACGATGGGCAAGCGCAGTGTCAGAAGCGTACCCTTTCCTGCTTCACTCTGGACTTCGAGCTTGCCTCCCGCTAATCGGGCGCGTTCCCGCATCCCAAGCAGACCATAATGCCCTGCGTCCGTTTTCGATGTATCGAAGCCAATTCCATTGTCCCATACCTCGACACATAATTCATCACGGCTTGTTGATAGACTCAATTTAGTCTGCGTTGCCTGTGAGTGACGTTCGATGTTGGTCAATGCTTCGATAACGATTCGCAATGTTGGCTCATAAAGCGAATCTGGGATTGCCGCATCAAGTTGAAATTGTATTTCGCATGGAATGCTTGTCGCTTGTGAGAAACGATCTGCTTGGCGTTGAATCGCTTCATCAAACGGAATGATATCCGTCGGTTCACGCAAATCGCCGATAGCGCGGCGCGCGTCGGACAACGTCGCGCGAGCGCGTTCCATGGCATCGCGCACAATTTCTTGGGCGCGCGCTGGCTGGCCATGCGTCAGACGCGCGTCAACTGCTTCGAGTTGCAAGATCAAGCCCGCCAGTCCCTGTGAGAGCGTATCGTGCAGTTCGCGCGCCATCCGCTGACGTTCATTAGCAATTGTCAAATCTTCAACACGCTCCGCATATTCACTCAAGTTTTTGTTTGCTATTTCGAGTTCAGCTGCGAGCACTTGAGCGCGTTCTCGCGCTTCGCCTTGACGACTGTAAAGCACCACGTAAATGATGACGAACAATGACATCGGCAGGACAAACAGCGCCCATCCGAGGACGTTGCCTGGTCCCATCGTTAAATAATAACTTGCGAGTGAAAGCAAAAAATAATATGCCAGAGAAATGACCAGGCGTAGACGATCTTTGCGAAATACTCCAATGCTTTCCCCGATCAACGCCATGTATAAGCCAAACAACACGCCGATGTTTCCGCCCAGATAAATGATGACAAAAGCCAGAATTCCTTGCAAGACAAGATAGATGGAATCCCATCGCGCAGGGCGCGAGGAAATCAAAACAAGCGACCAATGCAATCCAAGATGGATCAACATCAACGCGGTGAAAAGAGCCAATCTCAGCGGTTGATGAAGCGTCTCAACGTTGATGATTGACCAGGCATACAAGCCAGCCAGAACAAAAGTCAAAAAGAAGAAAAATAGACGTTCGTCTGGTTCAGTACGCGAAGGCAAAGGCTTGGCATTCATGTTGGTCGAATTGTATCGCTGAATGCTTCACGCGCCATTGTACTTAAGGACAATGGCTTTTTGTACGATGTCCGTTTTCCCCAAGACACAATTGTCGCGGCAATAGACAATTCATATACTGTGGGCAAGATAAAAATTTCATTGGACACGAGGAGAATGATATGAATAAAAATCTGATCCAAGTTATTTTGAACGGCATCGCGTTGGCAATGGGAGTTGCAATCGTCGTGATGAATATCGTCAACCCGCCTTCCTTGGCGACCGTTGCCTCGCTATTGGGAATTGGTGTCGCGGCATTAGGTCTCGCTGGTTTGCAAAAGGAGTCGTGATGAACGCCATCGAAGTACAGCATCTCAAAAAATCATTCGGCGATCTTTACGCTGTGGATGATGCAAGCTTCCAATCAGGCATAGGCGAAATCCTGAGCCTGCTTGGACCGAACGGCGCAGGGAAATCCACAACGATTTCCATGCTTTCAGGTTTGCTTGAACCGACCGAAGGCGACGCGTCCATCATGGGACATTCCGTGACGAAAGAACCTGAAGACGCGAAATCAAGTCTCGGCGTTGTGCCGCAGGATATTGCTTTGTATCCCGATTTTTCGGCGCGCGAGAATTTGGTCTTCTGGGGAAAGATGTATGGCTTGCGCGGCGCGGCTCTCAAATCCCGCGTCGAGGAAGTGCTGGAAGTCATCGGCTTGGCTGACCGCCAAAAGGATCGCGTCGAAAAGTTTTCGGGCGGGATGAAGCGACGCGTCAACATCGGCGCGGCATTGCTTCATAAACCCGCGGTCATCATTATGGATGAGCCGACCGTTGGCATTGATCCGCAGTCGCGCCGTCACATCCTCGATAATGTCAAAGAGTTAAATCGTCAGGGCATGACCGTGCTTTACACCACGCATTACATGGAAGAAGCCGCGGAACTTTCGCATCACATCGCAATCATGGACAAGGGCAAAGTCATCGCGTATGGCACGCATAATGAATTGATCAAAATGGTCGGTGAGCAAACGCGCATTGACATCACGCTCAATGTCGAGGCTGAGAAAATATTGGATGCATGGCGAGCAACTGAAGGCGTCGAGCGAATCGATTCTCTCGATGGAAAAGTCACCGCGTTGGTGGACGATTCCAATCGCGTCCTGCCGCGCTTGTTCGATGCGGCGTCGAAGGTCGGCATCCGCATTATGTCGGTTGATATTCAGGAGCCGAATCTCGAAACGGTTTTTCTGCATCTCACGGGCCGCGCGCTGAGGGATTGACATGAAAATTCTTGACATTGCTTTCAAAGATTTGACGCGTTCCTTTCGCAGCATGTTCGCAATTGGGATGATGGTCGTCGCGCCATTGATGATCACGGGATTGATTTACTTTGCGTTCGGCGGCGCATCAAACGGGACCTCGAACCTGCCTGCCGTTAAAGTAGGCATCGTCAACCTCGACGCGCTTCCCGCTAACTCCGCGATGACGGCGAGCATTGGGCAAACCATCCACGATATGTTCCATGACGACAGCGTCAAATCGTGGATCACGGCGATTGATTACACGGATGAAATCTCTGCTCGCGCTGCGGTGAATAATCAAACAATTGGCATGGCAGTGATCATTCCTCCCGATTTCACAACCAAGCTTATCAATAATAAAAACGCTTCGCCGATTGTCATTGTGCAAGACCCAACTTTGACCATCACGCCAAATATCGTGCATGACATGATTCAGTCTGTACTCGATGGTGTGTCAGGTGGTGGAATGGTTTTGCAGACCATCGCAGAACGCGAACAGGCAAACGGCATTGTGCCCGATCCTGCTCAAGCTCCGAATCTTTTGCAAGAATACGAAACCTGGTATGTGGACTTTCAACGCAATCTCTTTCATTATCCTGATCGAGCCGCGTTGAAAGTCGTTACGCCATCAAGCGGACAGACCAACGCCGCCAATCCCATGCAATCCATTATGGGTTCCATCATGACAGGCATGATGATTTTCTTCGCCTTCTACACGGGCGCGTATTCGATGATGTCCATCCTGAACGAAGAAGAGAATGGCACGCTGGCGCGCCTGTTCACAACGCCGACGAATCGAACATTCATCATGGCAGGCAAATTCCTCGCCGTGTTTCTGACCGTGATTTTGCAAGGACTCGTCTTGATGATCGCCTCACGTTTTGCGTTCGGCGTGAATTGGGGCGCGCCATTGAATGTCGCATTAGCATTGACGGGTCAGGTTGTAGTTGCAAGCGGATTGGGTGTATTGCTGATCGCCTTCATGAAAAATAGCAGGCAAGCGGGTCCCGTTCTTGGTGGTGCATTAACTGGATTGGGAATGATTGGTGGACTCTTTACCGCATCAGTCCCGAATATGCCCTCAGCATTCACGATGCTTGCCAACTTCACGCCGCAAGGCTGGGTGATGAAAGCCTGGAGCATCGCTTTGAATCATCAGCCAACGTCTGATTTGTTCATCCCGTTCATCGTCACAGTTGCGATGGGACTGGTTATGTTCGTCATCGGCGCAATGTTATTCCGCCGACGCTTTGCATAGGATGTGAGCCATGAAAATTTTCGATTTAGCATTCAAAGATATTTCACAAATTTTGCGCGACCGCAAGTCGCTGTTGTTTCTCGTCGCCATGCCAATCATCTTTACGCTCTTCATGGGCTTGGCTTTTCGCGGCGAAACAACTCCGCAAGATTCGCGCATCCCGCTCGCGTGGGTTGATTCCGAGCCCGATGCGCTGCTGAACAAAACGCTTTTCACGCGACTCGAAACATCGGACACGATCAAGTTGATGCTGATGGAAAACGACGCCGCGCTCGATGCTTTGAACAAAAATAAAGTGGATGGGGTATTGATTGTCCCCGATGGTTTTACTCAGCAAGCCATGAATGGGGATGCGGTTCAACTTGCCCTGATAACGGATCCCGTTTCGACGAAGGGGCAAACACTTTATCAAACCCTGCGCGTGGATGTCGCGCAGTTAATGAGCGCGGTCAAGATCGCACAAATTGACGTGAATACAATTGACACTCAAAAGAATCTTTCGGTTGAAGCAAAAACAACGGAACAAAATGCCGCGTTTGAGAACGCGTGGAATGCCTGGACTGAAAATCAAAAACAAAATCTAATTCAAATCGAGAAGGCGGTTGGTCAAGCAACAAGCGCGCCGTACGGCGGCAATCCTTATAACCAAACATCGCCAGGAATTCTCGTCCAATTTGCGGTTTTTGGTTTGGTCACCTCGGCGCAAATCCTGGTGCAGGAACGCAAGACGCGCACTTTGCAACGTTTGATGACAACCTCCATGAAGCCGTGGGAGATCATCGCTGGTCACATGCTGGCGATGTTCGCGATTGTCTTTCTACAAACGATCATGTTGGTTGTGTTCGGTCAATTAGCTCTAAAAGTGGATTATCTTCGACAGCCGCTGGCGATCTTGCTGGTTTCGATTGCGCTTGGACTTTGGGTATCGAGCATGGGACTGTTGATTGGCGTTTGGGCTAAAGCAGAAGATCAAGTTGTATTGTATTCTTTGATCGCCATGTTCCTGTTCTCAGCTTTGGGCGGCGCGTGGTTCCCGTTGGAAGGCTCAGGCAAAACGTTCGCGTTGATCGGTCATCTTACTCCCGCGGCTTGGGCAATGGACGGATATCAAAACATCCTGATGCGCGGATTGAGTCTCAATTCGATTTGGTTCCCAGTTGTTGTGTTGACAGGCTATGGATTATTCTTTTTCCTCTTGGCTGTCTGGCGGTTCAGAAAGAGTCAATGACCGTCCAGCGCATCCTAAACTTGCGCGCACGATTGAGGTTGCAACAAGATCGGGCAAGGAAGAAGATGTTGGTATTGTGAAGATCAGGTACATAAGCGCTAAACAGGATCGCTGTCATAAAGAGGCGATCCTCAGGATGGGTCTACTCCTTCACTGAACAGGGGGACCATGCCCATGAACTCGTTACCGCAGCGTACAGGGACTCCATCTGGTCGTTTGCCGCTCTATTCTCTGAGCGAGTCGGCATGAATGCGAGGACGTAGAGAGTCTGCTGATGCACAACGTACAGCCTGCGCTGAAACTCCTGACCAGGCATACCATCCAGCGCCACTGCTTGTTCGCCGCCGAGCGTCATGGTCCAACGACCAACGTCCAGTCCCGCTGTGTACGTAATGTCCTGATCGGCAATCTTCTCGGCGGTGCGATCATAAGAGTCGCTTATCTCAAGCCAGAAGAGCCCTTTCGTATCAGTGCTTGGAAGATCGGGGGCGACGATTTCCACTGTGTCGCTGGGAATTTGTGAATATCCCCGAGGATAGGAAAAGCAGAGACCCAACTGATCGCTTGAGAACCATTCCGCTGTGTCGCTCGCACTTGTTTGGGCTGGCGTACTTTCGAGCGCTTGCGGAGTTGGAGTGGAGACGTCAGCGACAGCAGTTTCGGGCGGCTCGACCTTTCCGACGGCTGGAGTGGACGGTGGCACTGTGCCGCAGCCTGAAACAAGTCCACTGAGGATGAAGATAATCAGCCCCCACTTTCGCGGCGACAAAATCAGTATGGGCGAAATGATTCTGGATGGCATTGGTTACTCTCCTATTGGTTTAGCAATACGCCTAAATTGCGCGGCAGTACGTCCAACGACTCGACCAGTTCAAGCCGACCCAATTTTTCGACAATCGCGTCAGGCAGAGACTTATGTGACCGCTCATCCAAAAGCAGCGCAGTTTCCTCTTGAGAAAATTCGGCTCGAGTCTCGACCCAGTCCTTGAACTTTTTATCCTCGGGGCAATAGCCCTGACAGGTCATACAGCCGTAGATACTGTTGTGCCATGACGGGTCAACCCAAGCGGGGAAGGGAACGTCCGCGGGCTTCTCGTTATGAAAAGTGAGGCAGCGTTCCGCGTGAAGTAGAAAGCGACCCTCACCGATCGCGCCTGTGGGACATTTGATGATGCAAGCCCGACAGTGAGCGCACCGTTCGAGCATCTTCATTTCGCGCCAGTCATCCTGCTCGCGCGGCATGTCCGAATAAAATGCGAACAGGTGATGAAAACTTCCCATGCCCTCAACATACGTGATGTTGTTTCTGCCGTATTCCGTCAGCCCGCTGTGGACCGCCAGAGGCTTGATGGGGAAGTTTAGCGTTTTCATGACGCGATATCCCAT
>JAJYOO010000135.1 GCA_021796155.1 Chloroflexota bacterium | reverse complement strand
GATAAAACACTTCTTACTTGATGAGTAACATCATCTATCCTCCGCCTTTCAATGAGAATATAATCCTGCCAATATCAAAACAGGAGAAGGATGAATGTGCGGTATCTTTGGAATCGTTACGGGTAAGGAAGAAACGCTCGGCCCGACTTTGATCGAAGCCGCCAAGCGACTCACCTATCGCGGCTATGACTCGGTCGGCGCGGCAACGCTCAACAACGGCAAAGTGGATCTACGCAAGGATGTGGGCAAGGTCGAGGATGTCTCGGCAAAATATAACTTCGCTGAGATGCGCGGCTCGCGCGGCATCACGCAGTTGCGTTGGGCAACGTTCGGCGAACCATCGCAGATCAATGCACAACCACACATTGACTCGGACGGTGATTTAGTCGGCGCGCATAATGGCAACGTGGTCAATAATGTTGAATTGCGCCAGCAGTTCATGGATGAGGGCATGACTGTCCGCTCACAAAATGATGGCGAGACCTGCGTGCATGGCGTGGAGCGCTATCTCAATCGCGGTTATGAATTTATAGATGCGATCCGTTTGGCTTATGGCGATTTGCAAGGCGATTATGCCTTCGTCATCGGACGCGCAAGTGATGACAAGTTATACGCGTTCAAAAAAGGTTCAGGCATGGTGGTAGGAATCGGCGATGGCTTCACGTGTGTTTCATCGGACCTGCCTTCGATTCTGCCATTGACACGCAAGATCGTCCGCCCGCAGGATGGCGAGATCGTTACGCTGTGGTCTGATCATGTCGAAGTGCGATCCGTCAAAGATGGCAGAGTGATCGAACGTAAACCCGAATTCGTCACCGAGTCAATGGACGCGGTTCAAAAGGGCGGTTATCCACATTTCATGTTGAAAGAAATCCACGAGCAATCGCAAGTGGCGCGCGAACTTTTGCATCTGCTCGATGGAAGCCCCGAAGTCGAAAACCTTGTCGAAAAAATGAAGAAGGCGCGGCATTTGTATTTCGTCGCGTGTGGCACAAGTTATCATGCGGCGATGATCGGCTCGGTTTATTTCGCGCAGATTGCGGGACGTCCGGCAATCCCGGTGCTCGCGCCGCAATTCATCGCACAATACGCGCCCGCGGTCGGATACGAAGATGTCGGTGTGTTCGTCAGCCAATCGGGCGAAACGAAGGATGTGTTGAACGCGTTGGAAGCCGCCGAGTCGCGCGGCATGGCTTCTTATGGACTCGCGAACGTCATCGGCTCGACTCTGACGAAGGCTACTTCGTTCTGTCTGCCCCTTTGCTGCGGCTACGAAATCAGCGTCCCCGCCACGAAGACATTTACCAACCAAGTTATAACGTTTTTATATCTTGCCTATCGCATGGCAGGACGCGACACGCGCGATCTGGAAAAGATTCCTGAACTGATGGAAGCCACGATGGATGCGATCAGCTCACAAGTTGAAAAGATCGCGAGTGAAATCAATAAATGGAATGACATGTATTGTCTCGGCTACGGCGCGACGTTTCCAATTGCGCTCGAAGGCGCGTTGAAGTTGAAGGAAATTACTTATGCTCATTGCGAAGGAATGCTCTCGACCGAATTCAAACATGGACCGCTTTCAGCCGTGAGCAAAGGCTATCCGATTGTTTTTGTCGCGGGGCCGGAAGATGTGCCGTTGATCATCAGTGGAGTGAATGAAGTCAAAGTGCGCGGCGCGCGGACAATTGTCATCGCCGAAGATGATCCGCGTCTGCGAGCAAACGCTGACGACGTGATTGCATTACCAAAATCAGATTCGAATATCAGTCCGTTGTTGGGAGTATTGCCATTGCAAATGCTCTCGTATCACATGAGCGTGATGCGAGGATTTGATCCAGATTTTCCTAGAAATTTGTCAAAAACGTTGACGGTGGATTAAATTCGGGCACAGGTCATCAATCCTGTGATTCCCTGCAACACGGCCCCTACTGAAGATCTTTCTTGGTAGAGGCTTTTTATTTTGGGCATTTCGTTTATATGTTCGCAGTTGCCCGTTCTTATAAATTCATGGCTTTACCAAAACCGGAGTTGGAGAAGCAGTCTTATAATTGGCGCAGCCTTATCGAGAACTTTGAATGGAGGCTGAACCATTCGGTCTCGCAAAATCACTTTGCAGTTGATATTCACGGTTTGAGCAAGAAATCTTCATAAGCAATTGAGTGAATCGGAATAACTTGCATACCATACAGGCAAAATGAAACGCTGGCTTTATCTGTATAGGGACCTTGGCATACAGCTCCTAGCTCTTTACCTGTTGCTGATCATTCCTTTCCTGATTTCGCTTCTGGTCTTCAACCAGTTGGTCGGCGTACGCATCCGCGAGAACGTGGAGGCAAACGATCTTTCGCTGGCACATGCCATTGCCCAGGAGACCAATAATTCAATCAACAATTCGCTGGAAGCGGTGCAAAAATTGGCCGCGTATCCCCAGGTAGTCCAGTCCGACCCGGCTGGCATGGATCAGCTTTTCAGCGTCGCCATCAACACACATCCCAACATGAATTTGATCTACCGTTTGAGTCCCAGCGGAATCATGCTTTTCCACTATCCGGTGGGACCAGGTTCAACTGTCGGCGTTGATTTTTCTTTTCGGGATTATTACCATCAAGCTCTCAAGACCAACGAACCGTTCGTTTCAGAAGGACGGATTTCTCCCACCACAAATCAACCTGTCGCCACTGCCGTGATGCCGATCTGGTCCGCACAGGGACAGTTCCTCGGCTTGGTCGGTGCGAACATCAAACTTGAAAGTT
Source organism: Chloroflexota bacterium (assembly GCA_021796155.1). The sequence continues at coordinate 3,801 of JAJYOO010000135.1, read as the reverse complement.
TGAGCAACACACTCGCTTCCATTGCGTCTGAGCAACAATCGCAGGAAGGAATGCAAGTCGCGATTCTGGATAGCAGTTATGAGATCATCGCTTATCCCGATCCGGCTTTCCTCTTGCATCGTGCCAGCGATTTATTCCCGAACATCTACCAACATTCCACGACCGATAGCGGCAATTCGCAGATCGCCGCAGACTCGAATAACGTGGAAAGGCTTTACACGTACGCGCCCGTCTCTGATAGTCATTGGGAAGTGATAATGAGCCGTCCAACCTCCGCGGCTTTTGCGGCGCAGATCACATTGCAACGCATCACCGAAATCGCAGCCGCGGCATTTGTGCTAATCGGGCTTTTCTTTTGGGCGATGTTATCCTTCCGCGTGATTGGCCCGGTGGAACGGTTGGCGCCCATCAGCGAGGCGATCGGAGAAAACAGGCCGATCAGTTCCGAGGAACGGGACCGGCTCAAACGTCTCGCGCGACGCGAAGACCAGATCGGGCATTTGATCCGCAGTATCTTCCGCATGGAAGAATCCATCACCGACCGCTTGAAGGAACATGCCACGCTTTTGGAAACAAGTGCGGCAGTTGTTTCGAGCCTGGATTTGCAGACCGTCCTTGACAGAATCCTTGAACAGATGTCGCGCCTGCTCAAAGTGGAACGGTGCGCCATCATCGCATTGGATGAACAGCGCGGCGTATTCCGCGTGCAAGCCAGCCGCGGGCTTTCGAAAAGTTATGTGGAACGGCTTGCCATCCAACCCAGCGAACCCGACTCGGTGACAATGCGCGCACTGCACGCCAAAGAAGCTATTTACGTCAGCGACACAGAAGCTGATCCAAGTTATATCAACCGCCGCGGGTTGGCGCGATCTGAAAGTTACCGCGCCATCATGGCTGTTCCATTGAACACGCAACATGCCCCGCCCACGGCCCTGCTCGTCTTCCACGCCAACCCACATCAATTTTCTTACAACGAAATTCAATTGCTCACGACGTTTGCGAATCAAGCAACGATGGCAATCGAGAACGCTGTGCTGTTTGAACGCAGCGACACGCGCCTTGAAGAACAGACACACCGGCTCGAAGCGTTAATTCAATCCATGGAAGACGGATTGATTCTCAGCGATCTGGAAAACAAGGTGATTTATGCAAATCGCCGCGTGGGAGAACTGGCTTCATTGACTCCTGAAGAATTGGCGGGCGCATCCGTCAAAAACGTGTTGGCGCGCATTCTTGCCAACGCGCAGGATGCTCAAAAAACGCAGCGGGAAATCAGGAACATATTCGAAAAGCCAGGGGCGCGAAAAGTCGAGGTTGACCTGGACTTATCCGGGCAAACCATTTCCATGCGGCTGGAAACATTCGACGTGACCGATTCAAGCGACACCATCATCGGGCATGGATTGATCCTGCAAGATGTCACCGCAGACCGCGAACTGGACCGCATGAAATCGAGTCTGATCTCCACGGTTTCGCACGAACTTCGCACGCCGCTGGCGGGCATCAAAGGTTATGTCTCAACGCTCCTCGCCGATGATGTGGAGTGGGATCATTCATCGCAGCGTGAATTTCTTTCCGTCATCTCGAACGAAACGGATCGTTTGTCAAACCTCGTAAACAATCTTCTTGACTTATCCCGTATCGAAGCTGGATCGCTGCAACTCTCGCATCAGATGTGTTATCTCGAAGAGATCATCCAGCGGGCGGCGGAACAAGCCCGACTTCAAACGGGCAACCGCTTCGAGGTCCGGATCGAACCGAATCTGCCTCCGTTGTTTGGAGATCCGCCCCGGCTGGAAACCATCCTGCGGAATCTCATCGAGAACGCGGTCAAATACGGCGGTTCCGAAGCAACCATCCAAGTGGAGGTTTCGCGTCAGCAGGATCATCTTGTCTTTCGCGTCTCGGATGATGGGCCGGGCATTCCATCTGAAGAAAGCAAACGCATCTTCGACAGCTTTTACCGCGTGGACAACAGCCTTACGCGCACAGCCAGCGGCGCGGGGCTTGGGCTCGCGATCTGCCAGGGATTTGTCCGCGCACACGGCGGCAGGATTTGGGTGGAGCCACAGACGAACGGCACTTGCATTGCATTTCTCATTCCGCTGGATGGAAAAGCAGCTTTGCAAAAATCATATAAAATCGAACGCAGCGGATCAAACGATGAGCGCGATTAAAGTCCTGGTCGTTGATGATGAAAAACCACTGCGTGATTTTGTGCGCCGCAACCTTGAAGTGCGCGGTTATGATGTGTTGACCGCGGCCAACGGTTTGGAAGCGATGGCGTTGTTCAACACCTCGACAGTTGACCTCGTCATTTTGGATTTGATGATGCCGCACCAGGATGGGCTGGAAACCACGCGGCGCATCCGTCAAAGCTCGAATGTGCCGATCATCATTTTGACTGCGCTTGGGGAGGAAGCTGATAAAGTGCGCGCATTCGATTTGGGCGTGGATGACTATCTGACGAAGCCGTTCGGCGTCGGCGAACTGTTAGGCCGAATCAAAGCCGTGCTGCGGCGTTCGCATTGGTCCGTTCCAAACACGGACGATGAACGCATCGTGCGCGGCGACATCTGCGCCGAACCCGCCAGCCATCGCGTGACCCTTCGCGGACAGGCAATCGAGCTTACGCCGACGGAATATAACCTGCTCGTTTATTTAATGCGATATGCCGGAAAAGTCCTGACGCATCGCGCCATCCTGCAAAACGTTTGGGGACAGGAATATGGAGACGAGGCCGAGTACCTGCGGGTTTACATTGGCCGCCTGCGTCAAAAGATCGAGGCCGATCCGCTACACCCGCGTTATTTGCACACAGAACATGGCATCGGTTATCGCTTCGAAGGTTAAGCGGTTATTTATATTTTTTTTACACAGTCCTCCCCCTTTTTTAGAAAATATTTCCACAAAGCAAATAGAATGATTGGAGGGTGCAGTCAATCATCCCACCATCTTACTTGATTTGCATCCCAATCATTCCATTGGAGGAGTTCAGATGAAACGTTCACTGTTCGTATTGCTCTCCCTGCTCCTTTTGGGAAGCATGGCAATTACCGCCTGCGGTTCTGCAGCTACGCCCACTGCCGCGCCGCAAACCCAGGCCCCCGCGCCCGCTACGACATCAGCGCCAGCGGCAACCACCGCGCCCGCCCAGCCCGCCGCGAAGACCGTCACGATTGGATTCACCTCATCGCAGACCGGCTCGCTCAACGTCGAATCGACGCGGCAATATCACGGCCTCGAGCTTTGGATGAATCAAGTCAACCAGGCTGGCGGCGTCAAGCTGAAGGATGGCACAGTTGTCACATTCAAAGCCCAAACCTACGATGACGAGTCCAGCACAGACCGTGTCCAACAACTGTACACAAAGCTCGCCACCGAAGACAACGCCGACTTTTTGATCAGTCCATATTCGAGCGGCCTCGCCGCGGCTGCGGCTGTCATCGCGCAGCAATATAACAAGATCATGATTACAACCGGCGCAGCCGACGACAGTACCTATCAAAAAGGATATACACTGGTCTATCAGGCGTATACTCCCGCCAGCCATTACTTGACGGGCGCTCTGGACCTTTTGGCAAAGACGGATCCCAGCGCCAAGAAGATAGCGATCGCGTATTCAACGGATAGTTTCTCCACCAGCGTTGTCAAAGCGCTGGTTACGTACGCGACCAGCAAAGGCTACGACATCGTTGTCAACGAAGGTTACGATCCGGCCACGACGGACTTCTCGGCTTTGGTCAACAAGATACAAGCAGCCGCGCCCGATGCCATCATGGGCGGCGGCCACTTCCAGGA